>CADAOA010000001.1 GCA_902789435.1 uncultured Bacteroidia bacterium
GGTGGCAGATACATCCCACCCCACAAGGGCATAATCCCGGCCCGTTTCGTCGCTGACCTTGAAGTCGGAGAGGGTTATTCCCCTCAGGCCCTCCATCGGGATATAGCATTCGGTTCCCTTGGAGGTGATTGTCATCGTGCGCTTTTCAGTCACCACCGCATCTCCGTTATCGCGGATATTAACCTTTACCTCAAGGTTATGGAGATAAGGCTGACCTGCCGCCAAAAGTGGCGGCAGTATCAGCAAAAGCAGTATGATGACCCTGCGCCTTGTCATTGACTCAGCGAGGCTAAGCGTTTCCGCCTATATTAGGGAAGTCTTTCTTGCTCTCATCTGCCTGGAGATACTCTCTCTTTCCGAAGTGGAGCAAACTTGCAACGAACGAGCTAGGCCACTGTCTTACCATGCGGTTCATCTTGGTGGCGCAGTCGTTGTAGACCATTCGGCTGAGCCTTACGTTCTCCTCGTAGCCGCGAAGCGATGCCATAGTGTCTTTGTATACGTCGGCGGCCTGGAGCTGAGGATAAGCCTCGCTTACTGCGATCAACCTTCCCAACAGCTGACCGATAGCGGTCTGCTGGTTGTTGATGTCTTCTGCCGAGTTTATGTTTTGCATCCTCCTCTGGGCGATGGTCTCTATCATGGTGTCGTGCTCGTGCTTGGCATACTGCTCGGTGAGCTTGACGAGAGCTGTCACGGCATCCCATCTGGTGTTCAGCTGAACTGCTATCTGGCTTATGGCGTTATTAGCCTTTTCATCCAGGTCCACCAGATTTCTCTGGGTGGAGTAGATATAAAGGCCCACTATCACAATCAGAGCCAGAATTATAATTCCTGCAATCATCTTCTTGTCTATTTAAGGTTCTTAAAAATTTTCTTTCAGGCATTTGCGGCCCTGGTAGTTGACCGTCTTCTTCTTTTCCAGATATTTCATCAGGACATTGGCGGTGCCAATGTTGAGGTCTTCTCCCTGGTCGTCTCCAGGAATGTCGCTGGTAATGATTGCGTATGAATTTGCAATCACCTTGTATTTCTTCTTCAGATCCAGAGGTTTGCCGTCTGGGCCGAAGAGTTTAAGGTCCTTTATTCCAGAACGGTTCTTGTCCGTATAGGTGACTTCGCAAGACATTCCTGAGGTGAACGGGAATCCGTGGTCATCCACAGACTTGCAGGCTATGAGCATATCGTGGAGCTGTGCTCCGGTGACATTCACCACTACGGCTGTATTTCCGAAAGGATCCAGACGCAGCACGTCGTTTACAGTGAAGTCTCCCGCCGGATGATCCTCAAATCTCACTCCTCCAGCGTTGCAGTAGGCTATGTCCGCTCCGCTGAAGTCTTTCAGCGCGTCGCACATCATGATTCCGAGTTCCTCGTAGCTGGAGAACGGGGTTTCCGCCTTGGCAAGGACTCTCTTGAATTCCGGATTATCGCTGAAGAAATCCACAAGGCATTTTGCGGCAACGTTGGTCTTAGGGTAATTCTTGACGTCGATGTTGGTTGCGCTCTTGCCGGTAACCTTTCCGTTTTCAACGACAAGGACAGTGTGGGTGAGCTTCTTGAGCTTGTTCTCGTTCTGGGTGATCAGGACTCCGTTATGCACTTCTCCTCCGTCGATCTGAGTGTGGGAGTGTCCTCCGATTATAAGGTCGAATTCAGGGAATTTCTTGGCAACTTCCACATCCTCGTCATAACCTATGTGAGAGAGCAGTATGAATACGTCGCACTCGTTCCTTAGCCACAGATACTTTCTGATTGCTTCCTCGGCCTGGGAGAACTTCATTCCCTTGGCGTTGTTCGGATGGGTTGAAGGTATTCCGCCGAATTCGGCTTCCACAACTCCCAGTATGCATATCTTCACGCCCTTCACATAGAAGAACTTGTAAGGCTCGCACTGGATTCCCAGTTCCTGGTCAGGGAAGATGTTGGCGCACAGGTAAGGGAAGTTGGATTCGTTGATGTTTCTGGCCAGGCCTTCCTGCCCTGAGTCAAACTCGTGGTTTCCGAATGTGGAGCAGGTGAATCCGATCTGGTTCATCAGGGCGATCATAGGATAGGACGGGTCTGAGTACATGTCGTTGACCGGATTTCCCGTGCGGTTGTCGCCTGCACTTATGACCATCAGGGCCTTGTCTATCGCCCTGAGGCTGTCCACGATTGCAGCCATCTTCGGCATGTTCTCGATGGATGCATGCACGTCATTGACAGACACTATGTTGATGTCAGTCTTGTATGAAGCCCTCACTCCGTTCTGGGCAAAGGCGGCGTTTGCCATGCCCATAATCGCGATAAGCAGTATGGATAGAATTCTTTTCATCTTCTTCTAGATTTTGAAAGTTATGCTCTGTCCTTCCTTCAAAGGGGCGTCGTCGCCGATCTTGTGTCCCTGGCTGTCAAAGACCTTGATCTGGTCCAGTGCGGAGATTTCCATTTTCTTCTTGAGGATATACCTTAGGATGGCGTGCTTTGCGGTTGCGCCCTTGAATATCCTTACTTCTTCCTTGTTGACTTTTACTATCATAGCCTTAAGTTTTACTGGTTATTCTGCTGGTTGTTCATCTGGTCCTGCATCTTCTTGAATTCCTGGAACTGTTTCCACTGTTCGAATTCCTTCTGCTGTTCAGGAGTCATCTGAGGCTGCTCCGGCTGAGAAGGCTGCTGGTATTGAGGTATCTGGATTTCTGGAGCCTGCGGTGCCTGAGGTTCAGGAATGTCGGCCTTCGCCGCCTTCTTTTTCCTGGATCTTCTGATGAGCCAGAATATCAGCAATCCTGCCAGAACGAGCAGGCTGATACCCAGAATCGGCCTGTAGCGCAACCAGGCTACGGCTATCACGATCAGGGACCATACAAGACCAATGATTCCGCATACCAGTCCCAGTCCGGTTTCCACGATGCCGCCCAGGAACGGCAGCACCTTAAGAAGCGTAGGAACTATGCTTACGATGCTTCTCAGGCCTGCGATAATGATTATTACGCCCAGGATTCTGAGCAACCAGAGAATCATCTTGTTTGTGGCGTGCTCACTGTCGAACATTTCCTCTGCGGTATTCTCTCCCATATAGAGAAGGTCCAGCTTATAGCCGTTCTTAGCCTTATAGTAGGTGAAAGTGTCTCCGATCACTTTAGCGATCAGGGATACCTTGGAAGGCATATCCTTTGTGAAGGTTATCCTCACGTCTCCGACTTCAGGCACATTAGGGTTGCGGCCGATATATACCACATTTCCCTGGGTATGTACAATAGCTGCCGAATCCGGCACCAGGTCGAGAAGCCCGCCTCTGGTAAGGAAAGCGCGGGCATTGTCCCTTGCCGCCTTGTCCATCTGCTTGGTCAGGTCTTCGTCCAGGGTCACTGCCATAGGCTGCTCGTTATGGAAAGATCCGACCTGGGAAGAATTCAGCCTGTAGGCTCCGAATGACACGTTCTCGGCTGCACTGGATGCATCCTCAAGATTCTGGTAAACAAAGTTCAGGGCCTGGTAGTCAGGATCCTTGAATTCTCCTGAAATGACCGGAGAACCAGTCCACTCTTTTGAATAAGTGTAGGTGTGGGTGGTTTCCTGGGCTCCGCCGATCTTGTCTTTCTTGACGGTCTTTTCGTGCTCGATCCACTGGTAATACTCAACGGTTCTGTGAAGTTTTACAGCTACTGCACCAACGTTGAATGTTCCGTCGGAAAGGGAGTCCGTTGTAGTCGCAAGGGCCACGGCGTGCACCAGCTGGCCTTCCATATCCGGGCTCTTTACAGCCGGATTCTCCATCTCCACATAGTTCTTCTGCCCTTCCTTGAGCATATCAGAGGTCTTTACCGCCCTTCCTTCGTTCCACCAAAGGAGGATGGTACCGCCGATGAACATCAGGATGCCGATCAAAACGCCACCCAGAGAATTCTTTAGTCTTGTCCCGTATCCTGTACGGGTTACTTCAGTGTAAGCCATCTTTGTTATTGTATTTATTGGTTATATTCTTTCTATCCTACAAATTTAACAAAATATAGTTTATGTCTTTAAAGATTTTTTCTTTGCGCTTTTTATTGTAAATTTGGGGCTCTAAAACGAATGTCAAGATTTAGGGAATCTTTAAATAATTAATGCATATTATGCAGGAAATCAAAGGCAGAATTTCTCAGATAGTGGGTCCTGTGGTGGATGTGTCTTTCGGCGGAGGGGAGAATATGTCTCTTCCATCCATCCACGATGCACTTGAAGTGGCAAGGCCGGACGGAAGGATTCTGGTACTGGAAGTGCAGCAGCACATTGGAGAGGATACCGTAAGGTGCGTGGCAATGGATTCCACGGACGGTCTTCGCAGGGGACTGGATGCAGTGTGGACCGGAGGCCCTATAGCGATGCCGGTTGGAGACCAGATCAAGGGACGTCTTATGAATGTGGTAGGCCAGACCATAGACGGAATGGACCAGCCGAGCAGGGAAAACACTTATCCGATTCACCGCCAGCCACCGAAGTTCGAGGACCTTACAACCGTGCAGGAAGTCCTTCCTACCGGAATCAAGGTAATTGACCTTATCGAGCCTTACAGCAAGGGAGGAAAGATCGGACTGTTCGGAGGAGCAGGTGTGGGCAAGACCGTGCTCATCATGGAGCTGATCAACAACATTGCAAAGAAGCATAACGGATTCTCCGTGTTTGCCGGAGTGGGAGAGAGAACCCGTGAGGGAAACGACCTACTGAGGGAAAGGATCGAGAGCGGTGTTATCCGCTACGGCGAGGAGTTCCGCAAGGGAATGGAAGAAGGCAAATGGGATCTTTCCAAAGTAGATAAGGAGGAACTTGCCAAGAGCCAGGCCACCCTGGTGTTCGGCCAGATGAACGAGCCGCCGGGAGCAAGAAGCTCAGTGGCCTTGAGTGGTTTGACTATTGCCGAGAGCTTCCGTGATGCCGGAAAGGAGACAGGACAGAAGAACGATATCCTTTTGTTCGTGGACAATATCTTCCGTTTTACCCAGGCCGGTAGTGAGGTTTCCGCTTTGCTCGGCAGAATGCCGTCCGCAGTTGGATATCAGCCGACTCTGGCTTCCGAGATGGGAACGATGCAGGAAAGGATCACATCCACAAAATACGGCTCCATCACTTCCGTACAGGCTGTTTACGTGCCTGCCGACGACTTCACGGACCCGGCACCTGCAACCACATTCTCTCACCTGGACGCTACAACGGAGCTTAGCCGTAAGATCGCTTCACTGGGTATCTATCCTGCAGTGGATCCCCTTACATCCACATCCAGAATCCTGGACCCGAGGATCGTGGGCCAAGAGCATTACGATGTGGCACAGAGAGTTAAGCAGATCCTTCAGCGCAACAAGGAACTTCAGGACATTATCTCCATCCTCGGTATGGAGGAGCTCAGCGAAGAGGACAAACTGGTGGTAAACCGCGCCCGCAGGGTGCAGAGGTTCATGAGCCAGCCGTTCACGGTGGCCGAGCAGTTTACCGGAGTTCCGGGTGTGATGGTGGACCTGAAAGATACCGTAAAGGGCTTCAAGATGATTCTGGACGGAGAATGCGACTATCTGCCTGAGCAGGCGTTCATGAACGTTGGAACCATTGAGGAAGCCATAGAAAAAGGAAAGAAGATACTCGCTCAAGCCAACGCCTAAGCAAAATGGAAAAACTTCAGCTGAATATAATATCGCCGGAAAAATCGCTGTTCAAGGGAGAAGTCTCCAGGGTAACTCTTCCCGGAACCCTGGCGCCTTTTACCATATTGCCGGACCACGCGCCAATCATAACTTCTCTGGAAAAGGGAAAGATTGTGTTCACCGATGGGGAAGGCAACTCTCAGGAAGTTGAAATAGAAGGAGGCTTTGCCGAGATGAGCAATGGAACGGTAACTGTATGCATCTGCTAGAATGGAACTAGGAATAAGGAAATATATCATTGGAATTCTCATCTGCCTGGTCGGTGTGGCGGCTCTGGCTATGGGAGCCGCATATATGTGGTTCCCTGAGGCTATGTCCTGGAAGATTACTGTTTTGGCAGCCGTGTTCTTTGCCGTAAGCGTATTGGGCATACTGATGCTGAACCGCTACTCCAAGAAAGGAGACAGGACTCTGGTTTCAGGCTATATGGCGGTAAAGGGAATTAGGATGGTTATATTTGTGGGCGTTCTGCTAGTTTTCTTCCTTATGGATAGAAGCTCAGTCAAATGGGTAACAGCCGCATTCATCCTTTTCTACATTACGATGCTGGTGTTTGACACAATTTATTTTTCAAAGAAATTCAAGAAATAATGCGCAGGGCTTTGATCATAATCGCGATGCTGTTGGCGGGATGTGTTTTCTTCCCGACCAGGAGCTTTGCATCTCCTTCCGAGGAAGGCGAGCCGATCAATGTCCAGCACATAATTTTTGAACATATGCTAGACTCCTATTCCTGGCACATAACCAAGATAGGGGAAAAGGATGTGGTAATTTACCTTCCTGTCATACTTTACAGCAAGACAAGCGGATGGCACGTGTTCTCATCCAGAAGACTCCACGAAAACGGCGGAAGCTACGAGGGCTTCTACCCTGCTCCTGAAGACGGGCCTCACGCCTACAAGCTGATGGAGAAGATGAGCGACGGCTCTATGGTAAGGCCTATAGACCTGAGTCTTACAAAAATGAGCCTTGCTCTGCTTATAAACGGAGCCATACTTCTTCTGATATTCCTTCCTGCAGCAAGATGGTATAGAAAACATCGCGGAGACAAAACGGCTGTCCCGACCAAATACGTGAGCTTTGTGGAAATGATTGTGGCGATGGTGGAAGACGGAATCATAAAGCCTTGCGTGGGAGAAAACTACAGGAAATTCTCCCCGTACCTTTTGACGGCTTTCTTCTTCATCTTCACCTGCAACCTTATGAGCCTTCTCCCGATATTCCCTGGCGGAGTGGGAGTTACGGCAAACCTCAGCATCACCCTGTTCCTTGCCCTCTGCACCTTCATAGCGGTGAACGTGTTCGGTACAAAGGAATACTGGAAGGAAATCATCTGGCCCGATGTGCCAACTTGGCTCAAGGCTCCGATACCTATTATGCCGTTCATTGAGTTCATAGGCATTTTCACCAAGCCTATAGCCCTTATGATAAGGCTCTTTGCCAATATGCTCGGCGGCCATATGGCTATGCTGGTGCTTACCGTGCTGATTTTCATAGGCTTTAGCGTTGGCACAACTATGGGAAGTTCAATGACTTTCCTTAGCGTGCTGTTCAACATATTTATGTATGCCCTGGAACTTCTGGTGGCATACATCCAGGCATATGTATTTACCCTCCTGAGCGCGGTCTTCATAGGCTCCGCTCAGATTTACCACCATAAGAAATAAAGTATAAACATTTAAATAACAGTAAATTATGTTAACAATTCTTTCAGTAATCCTTGAGTACACGATGGCACTGGCAGTCAGCAAAGCTGCAGCAGCAATCGGAGCAGGAATCGTTGTAATAGGCGCCGGTCTGGGCATCAGCAAGATCGGATCCAACGCAATGGACGCTATCGCCCGCCAGCCTCAGGCAGCAGGTGACATCCGCAGCGGCATGATCCTTTCCGCAGCCCTTATCGAAGGTGTTGCCCTTATCGCCGTGATTGTCTGCATGCTTTCATACTTCGTACAGCAGGGATAATTAAAAAGTTTAAGAAACAATAAGTTATGTCATTACTTGTTCCCGACAGCGGATTGTTGTTCTGGATGCTGATTTCTTTCGGCGTGGTGTTTTTCATCCTCGCCAAGTTCGCATTCCCGATGATAACAAAGTCTGTCGAGGAGAGGAAGAATTACGTGGAAACTTCTTTGAGCGATGCCCGTCAGGCCAAGGAGACTCTCGCAAGGGTTGAAGAGGATACCAAGGCCATCATCGCCGAGGCAAACAAGGAGCAGGGAAGGGTACTCAACGAGGCCGCCAGCCAGCGGGAGAAAATAATTGCCGCTGCCAAGGATGAAGCCTCTGAGCAGGCCCGCAAGACTCTGGAGGATGCCCGGGAGCAGATCCAGAGAGAAAAGGACGAGGCTATGCTTTCTGTCAGGAGGGAGATGGCAAGCCTTTCCTGCGACATCGCGGAGAAAGTCCTCCGTGAAAAGCTCTCCGACCAGCTATCTCCTGAAATTAAGGATTATGGATGTAGGAGTACTGGCTGTAAGATATGCCAAGGCATTGCTGGGTTACGCCCGTGACGAGGGTGTTGCCGAGAAGGTGTACGCCCTCTCGGACAGAGTGCTTCAGTGTTTTGCCCAGAACCCGACCCTGTCCGCCACACTGGAAGATCCTTTGCTCTCCTCGGAAGAAAAACTCAAGCTGCTTTCCACCATTGCCTCAGGCGATGGAAAGGAAGGGGTGGTGATGCTCCGGTATTTTTCCCTGATGATAGAAAAGCGCAGGGAAGCCTATCTGGCATCATCCCTGCGCAGCTATATGGACCTCTACCGCAAGAGTGAAGGTATCGTGGTGGTAAAGATAATTACCGCCGTTCCCCTTGAAAAGGAAATGGAAGACAAGATTCTCTCCCGCGTGTCATCTATGCTGGGCAAGAGAATCGAGCTTCAGAAGAGTGTCGACCCTTCAATCGAGGGCGGCTTCATCTTCGATATAGACGATTACAGACTGGATGCGAGCGTGGCGTCGAGGCTCAGGCAGATACGCCGCCAGCTCATAGACAAGAACAGGAGAATAGTTTAATTATGGCATTGAATATCAAAGCAAGTGAAGTTTCCGACGTGTTGCGCAAGCAACTGGAAGGCATTCAGGACAAGATTGCCCTGGACGAGGTGGGCACAGTCCTTCAGGTCAGCGACGGAGTTGTAAGGATTTACGGTCTGCGCAACGCCGAGGCCAGCGAGCTTCTCGAATTTGAAAACGGCGAGATGGCCGTGGTGATGAACCTTGAGGAAGACAATGTGGGCGCCGTGCTTCTGGGACCTACAGATAATATCAAGGAAGGCTTCACGGTGCGCCGTACCAAGCGTATTGCTTCCATCCGTGTGGGCGAGAGCATGCTCGGAAGAGTCATCAACCCTCTGGGCCAGCCTCTTGACGGCAAGGGAGAAGTAGGAGGAGAACTCTTTGAGATGCCGCTGGAAAGAAAGGCTCCGGGAGTTGTTTTCCGCCAGCCGGTTAACCAGCCGCTCCAGACAGGAATCAAGGCCATAGACTCAATGATCCCGATCGGAAGGGGCCAGAGAGAGCTCATCATCGGAGACCGCCAGACTGGAAAGACCGCCATTGCCATAGACACTATCATCAACCAGAAGAACGCCATGAAGAAAGGCAAGCCGGTATACTGCATCTATGTTGCAGTAGGCCAGAAGGGTTCCACCGTAGCGGCCCTGGTTGAGACATTGAGAAAGAGCGGGGCCATGGATTATACCATCGTGGTTTGCGCCACCGCTGCCGACCCTGCAGCCCTGCAGTACTTCGCCCCGTTTGCCGGAGCAGCCATCGGCGAGTATTTCAGGGATACCGGAAGGGATGCCCTGGTAGTTTATGACGACCTGAGCAAGCAGGCAGTTTCCTACCGTGAGGTTTCCCTTATCCTCCGTCGTCCATCCGGCCGTGAGGCATACCCTGGAGATATTTTCTACCTGCACTCAAGACTTCTTGAGAGAGCAGCAAAGATAATTGACCAGCAGGAAGTTGCAGAGACGATGAATGACCTTCCGGCATCGCTGAAGGGAAAGGTCAAGGGAGGTGGTTCCCTAACAGCCCTTCCTATCATCGAGACTCAGGAAGGAGACGTTTCCGCATATATTCCTACAAACGTTATTTCCATTACGGACGGACAGATATTCCTCGACACCGACTTGTTCAACCAGGGTACCCGTCCGGCCATCAACGTTGGTATCTCCGTTTCCCGTGTGGGAGGAAACGCCCAGATCAAGCCTATGAAGAAGGTTGCCGGAACACTGAAAATTGACCAGGCTCAGTATCAGGAACTCGAGGCCTTCTCCAAGTTCGGCGGCGAGATGGACAAGGTCACCGCAATGACCATAGACAAGGGAAGGAAGAACACCCGTCTTCTGATCCAGCCTCAGTATTCCCCGATGCCTGTGGAAGAGCAGGTGGCAATCCTTTACTGCGGAACCCACGGCCTGTTCAAGGACATAGACATCAGTCAGGTGCAGGATTTTGAGAAGACCTTCATCAACTCTCTGAGGCTCAATCATCAGGAAGATGTTCTCGACCTTCTGGCCAAGGGTGAGTTCAACGACGATATCACTTCCAAGATAGAGAAGACAGCCAAGATGGCTCTCAACCAGTTTATAGCATAGGTTTATGGCATCGCTGAAGGAAATAAAGTCCAGGATAGGTTCAGTCAAGGGAACCAGCAAGGTTACCTCCGCGATGAAGATGGTTTCTTCCGCCAAGCTTCATAAGGCGCAAGGCCTGATAAATGCTATGCTGCCTTACCAGAGAAGCCTGGACAGCATAGTTTCCAACTTCCTTTCCGGCGAGACTCCTTTCACTTCTCCATATGTCCTCAAGGAAGATGAAAAACCGGCTGCCGCCACCAGGGTTGCAGTTGTGGTCTTTTCTTCCAACTCTTCCCTGTGCGGAGCTTTCAACTATAATATAATCAAGGAGTTTACTTCCCTGGTCCTGGATCTTAAGGCAGAAGGTGTTCCGGATGAGAATATCGATGTCTATGCCATCGGGAAAAAGGTTGAGGATGCCGTAAGGAAGATGGAGTTCAAGCCGTTTTCCTACCAGAGCCTTGCAGCCAAGCCGGATTACAAGGAGATTTTCGCCCTGGCTTCAAGCATTATGGAGCAATATGCTTCAGGAAAACTCTCCAGGGTCTATGTAATCTATCACCACTTCAAATCCTCCGCTGTCCAGAAAGTGGAAAGGCTTACCTACCTTCCGCTGGAGATTTCCTCATACAAAAAGGAACAGAAGGCAACAGCTGACGGATGGCTGAACAACTATATCGTGGAACCATCTGTCTCCCAGGTTATCGAGTCCCTTATGCCTCAGCTTCTGAAGCAGAAACTCTACACTTGCCTGGCTGATTCCTATGCCAGTGAGCACGCAGCTCGCACCATCGCGATGCAGGTTGCAACGGACAACGCGGAAGATCTTATCCAGGAACTCACGATCCTGTACAACAAGAGCCGCCAGCAGGCAATCACAGCCGAGCTTCTTGATATTGTTGCGGGAAGTTCTCAGTAATTCTTTAGAATATTTCTGTTATTTGACCGATCTGGAGAATTATCAAGTCTTTTCCGGATTCTTCTGATGCATATTTTTCATTCTCCCGAGGTTCCCACCAGTCGTGTTGGCTAAGGGCGAACTTGGAATGGTGTACAGTTATATAGTGCTTTGCATCAAGGTCTTCCATGACTTTGTGCAGCTCCTCCGGCATAGTGTGGATCTGGGCCCACCTTCCGCTGTACTGGCCATTTTCTATGAAAGCCAGGTCGATATCAAATTCCTCACCGATTTTTTTGAAGTGGTCACCGTAACCGCCGTCCCCGCCAATGAATATGCATTTGTCTCCAACTTGCAGGATAAACGAAGCCCAGAGTGTCTTGTTGCGCTTGAAACTTCTTCCCGAAAAATGCTTTGCAGGAGTGCAGGTAAATGAAACTCCGTCGTGGAATGATTCCATCCAGTCCAGTTCCACCAGTTTATCAGGTTCATATCCCCAATATTCCAGATGCGAGCCCACACCAAGCGGCATTATCACTTTGCCCGTTTTATGCTTGAGCTTCTTTACCGCCTTGTAGTCCAGGTGGTCGTAATGGTCGTGGGTGATGACAAGGTAGTTTATGTAAGGCAGATTGCCAGGCTTGTAAATGGAGGTTCCCTTGAACGGGCGGTTGATGAATGAAACCGGAGAACCGCTGTACAGGACCGGATCCACAAGCACTGTCTTTCCGTCAATTACAAGAAGGTATGAAGAGTGCCCGAACCATACCACGATGTCTTTCTTTTCCTTTACGGCCTGCTCCACTGCGTTCCTGTCTAGGGGCTCGGCTTTAACGGGTTCTGTCGGTTTAAGGCCTTTTTTGCTGGAGAAGATGAAATTCCAGATGATGGATGCCATACTCTGTTTCTTGGCAGAATCGGTGAACATCTTCACTGGTTCCAGGTTAACGAATTTTCCGTTCCTGTAGTTAGGACTTTGCCGGCACATTTCCAGCCTTTCCCCGTGGGGGATTTTTCCTAAACTGACATAGTCCGTAAAAAACAGAGCAACTATCGCGATGATTATAAAAAGAGATATAAGCATCTTTCTTCTTCCTTTTTTCATCTCTGCAAAAGTAGTTATTTCTTCAGAACAGACAATTTGCGGGTTTCTAATTGTGTTCTTTTGACCCATTTTTTGTATATTTGTTGAGAATCGTCAAATACACCATTATGGCACACAGCGTATTCAAGTACAGGACGGGTGAGGCTTATCCTTATTGCTACAAGTATCCGCAGGTTGCCCTTACGGCAGATTGTGTGGTCTTCTCATATGATGGTAAGGATCTTCTGGTACTGCTGATAAAAAGGGGGCAGGAGCCTTTCAAGGACAGGTGGGCCCTTCCTGGAGGTTTTGTCAATCCGGATGAAACGGCCGAGCAGGGGGCTCGTCGCGAACTTCTTGAAGAGACTGGACTTGAGGCCAGTCATCTGGAACAGTTCAAGGTATTTTCCACTCCAGACAGAGACCCAAGACAAAGGGTTGTGACAGTTCCTTTCATTGCTCTTGTAAACCACAAAAGCGTTGCCGGAGGAGACGATGCCGCTGAAGCGCGCTGGTTTCCGGTAGACAAGGTTCCGCCCCTGGCCTTCGATCACGATCAGATTCTTTCTGAGGCGAGGACGGCCTTAAGGCGTTCCCTGTATTTCAGTCCGGTGTCTTTCACTCTTCTCCCGCCGCAGTTCACTATGCCACAGCTTCAGAGATTGTATGAAATCATATTGGGCCGCAAGTTCGACCGCCGCAATTTCGCACGCAAGATGAACTCTCTCGGAGTTCTTGATTTCCAGGGGATAGAGTCGGTTGGTAATGATGTCGTGGAGCGCAAAGACGTGCCTTCACGCAAACCGTCCATCTTTTCTTTCAACCGCGTCAAGTGGTCCCGGATGAAGGACGAATCTGATACAAATTTTGAATTCTGATCTTTTATTAGTGTTAGGATAATATGACAACATTTCTAATTTGCCTGGCGGCACTGATCATAGCATACTTCACATACGGATGGTTCCTGGAAAGGACTCTTGGAATCAAAGGAGACAAGGAAGTTCCGTCAAAGACAATGTATGACGGGGTGGACTATATCCCGATGCCGAGATGGAAGACCTTCCTGATCCAGCTTCTGAACATTGCTGGCCTGGGGCCTATCTTCGGAGCTGTTCTGGGAGCAACTTACGGGCCGGTAGCTTTTCTGTGGATTACCCTCGGAGGCATTTTCATGGGCGCTATGCACGACTTCATAGCAGGAGTGATGAGCCTCAACCATAATGGGGCCAGCCTTCCTGAGATTATCGGCAAATATCTGGGAATGACCACAAAGCAGGTGATGAGACTGTTTGCGGTTGTAATGATGATTCTGGTGGGAGCGGTGTTCATGCTGGGTCCGGCCGGAATTCTTGCCTCAATGACAGGCTGGGACAAAAGCATATGGCTGTACATCGTATTCGCATACTACATACTTGCAACCCTGCTGCCTATTGACAAGATCATCGGCAACGTATATCCTATCTTTGGAATTGCGCTGATATTCATGGCGCTTGGAATCCTGTACGTTTTGTTTACAGGAAATCTTGTTATTCCTGACCTGACCACATTCGCCAACGCAAAACCTAACGCTTCAAGTTTCCCTATCATTCCGACAATGTTCATCACGATAGCTTGCGGAGCAATCTCCGGATTCCACGCAACCCAGAGCCCGATGATGGCCAGATGTCTGAAAGACCGCAAGGAAAGCCGTAGCGTTTTCTATGGAGCAATGATATCCGAGAGCATCATCGCATTGATCTGGGCAGCTGCTGCAATGGCCTTCTTCAGAGGATTTGACGGAGCGGAAGATTCCCTTGCCGGACTGAACGCCGCCCTTGCCGCCCACGGAAATGACGCCTCCTGGGCCGTGAACGAAATCACCAACACAACACTCGGGAAGTTCGGCGCCATTCTTGCCCTTCTGGGAGTAGTGGCAGCACCTATAACATCCGGCGACACGGCCTTCAGAAGTTCAAGGCTCATCATCGCCGATTTCATGGGAATGGAGCAAAGAAGCATCCTCAAGAGACTCTATATCTGCATCCCGATGTTCGCGATAGGTTATGCAATAACCCTTATGAACTACGATATCCTGTGGAGATACTTCGCCTGGGCAAACCAGACGCTTGCAGTTTTCACCCTCTGGGCGATAACGGTATTCCTGTATCTTAGAAGCTACAGGGTTTTCAGCGGAAAGCCTTATTACCTTATCTCCCTGCTTCCAGCCATGTTCATGACATTCATATGCACAGACTTCCTGTTTACCTCCGGCCAGATGATGGGTCTGGAGAGAAATCTGGGAAACATACTGGCGGGATGCGCTACCATAGTGGCTACGGTAGCGGTTTGGCTGCATATGCGCCACATCCTCAAAAAGGGAGGACTTGCCTAAGAACCATTTGAGAGAAATAATTGTGAATCATTATAAATAACCTAATTATGAAAACGAGATTCTTTTTATGCCTTACGGTCTGTATGGCTCTTTGCCTTGCCGGTTGCAAGACAAACCAGAACCAGCAGACAGAATCTTCCGCGGCCCCCGAGGCTGAAACTGTTACCCAAGCTCCCGAGGCTGAGCCCGCTTCTGCAGAAAACAGCAAGTACAACCCGACAGACGCCCGTACTTTCGGACTTGTAGGCCCCGTCCAGGAAGTACGTTATTCCAAAGCATTGCTATCCACCACATCCACCGAAGAGCAGGGAGATCCTTGGCTGGAATCCAATGCACTTGAAATGACATTCGACGAGTATGGAAGAGTAACTCTGGACGGCCTTGCCGGATGCAAGTATGTGTACGACGAAAACGGCAAGTTCATCAAAGGCTTCTCAGACAAGACGGTGATGGTGCGAGACGATAACGGCCGTATCAAAAACTATGCGAATACCAGCATTGAGGGAATAGATGATTATTCAAAGATCAACTTTGACGAATACATAGCCAAGAATTTTGAATACGACGAACTCGGCAGAGTTATCAAGGCCACATACAGCGGCTGGGAATGGATGACAGACTATGAGTACGAGTATTTTGGCGGAAATGTCTATCCGACCAAAGCTACCTATGAAAGCACTGCGGAATCTCTGGTAATAAAAGGCAAGATTACCTATACCTACAAAGAATACGACAAGTACGGCAACTGGACTGAAAGGCAAGTGGTCTGGGAGGAAGAGACTCGCGACTGCGGCGGAGCAGGCGATCCTGAGATCTCCAAGGACGAATACCTGGAACGCCGCGTAATAAAGTACTATCAGGAATAACCTTATCCTTTTTACCCCCCCCCGCAAAGCAACTTCCTTGCATTCTCCGAGGCTCTTTGTTGTATAATCGCAGAAGAAAGAAGCAATAGCCTCTGCAAGGCAAGTATCTGATATTTAATGATATATGACTTTTCTGGTGCGGAAAGAGAAGTACTATAAAATTCATAATGTACTGATAAACAGAGGCTTTGCGTGCAGGGGCTTATCTTGCTGGTATGGTGTTTGCATAAGAATCAAATAGCTATATTCATCGATATGTTAAAGAATACAATTAAAGTCACAATCTTTATCGTGATGATATTGATGACCAAAGGACTGTTAGCACAAGATGCTGATATTGTTGATTCTTTGAATGTCATTTCAATAGAAGATTTAGACGGAAAGGTAATAGATGATTATCTTGATGCTGTAAAGCATATCAAGCACAACAACTTTGGAAAGTTCCAGACAACTTACAAGGTGTTTTACGGTAGTGAAAAGCAGACTCCTGACAAGACGGGCAATACCTGTTTTGTCTATAAGCTCGGAAGCAATGGAGGTGTTCATCCGGCAATATCTTATCCGCTGTCTCCTGACTATGACTCCACGGCAACTAGGTTAAGTGCTTGGAACGTATGGCTGGCAGGACATACATTGTACTATCTGGATATGCCGAACAAGAAATTCAAAGAAAAACATAAGGATCTTGAACTCCTGCTTCACAAGGAAAAGGAAGGAGAATACATACTGTTTACGGTATTTGACAGAAGATACCAGAGAAAAGATGAGACGACTATTAAATACAATCCTAAAGTTAAACAGGTTGTTGAAATTACACGAGTCATTGAGAATTCAGCTTTCCTGTATATCTCTTTTGCTTCAATTAAAACAACTCTGAAACTTGCCAGGTCCGGGAGAATGTTGTTGCCGGAAACAATATCTACGCAAATAATCACTCAACAGGGAAGCATCATTGAAATTGAAAATACGGATCTAGTCTACACAGATGTCTCTCCTAAGGAATACAAAAGTCTTAAGAAAGCCGGTGTCTGGTAATAAGTGAGATCTCTCTTCGGATTCCGTCGGGCTGACGCCTTTTTGCTTTTATAGGCGAGTTTGTTTCCCAGGACTATGAGGGCGCTCCCGAAATCGGTTTGTTTGAAGAGTCTTCAGCGATGTTAGTTTGAAGATTTCTTGGCAATGAGTTTGCCTCAGGCTTGTTTGGGTGCCCTCAGCGACTATTATACGAAGTCAGTCATCTTCTTGGATATCATATTCAGCTCCAGTATTGGAGTTGATGGCTATCATGGCATTCTTTAAGCTTCCGTACAAACTTATTATCAGGTCATAGTTTATAGGATTGTAGGAACGGAGAATCAAATCACGGAGTTGCAAAGCCTCTCGCTTATTCAGTAGTTGAAATAGATGTTTCAGCATAGGGTAACTTAAGCTTTTTCCCCGTGAATAAAGTGCTTTGATTTGTCTGACAGCTTGCCTCATACATGATCTTGCGGAAGGTAAGCTTAAAGTCTCCGAAAATGGATTAGATGAGTAGCCAAAGGCTAGAAGATTCCAGGCATACTTTTCTGCCTTGCTGCATTTATGAGCTTCAACAGGATTGTTGAAGATATAAGCTATGCAGGTCCTAATGAATTTTACCTGATACTTCTCTGCCCTGCCAAATCGCTTGCTGAACAAAGGGCCTGTCTTTCCATATTCTTTGTTGTAGGACTTTGCAAACGGAATTGTATAATCTTGAACAAGGGATGACAATGCTTTGGCATTAGCCTTGACCAATAAATGTAAGTGATTGTCCATCAGGCATAAAGCGGATATTTCAACCTTAGACTTCAATGCTGTTGTATGAAGTATAGATATAAAAACAAGAGCATCTATCCAAGAGTGAAAAATCTTCTCTTTGTTTACGCTTCGTTGATAAACGTGGTAGAAAGATGGCTCGGAATCGATTTCCCGAATATCGTCCAGACAGAGGTTACCGGTTTGCATTTCCACTTCAGGATATTTGGTGATAAATTCTGCATCAGAAACCGAATGCAATTCAGTTCTAGATCTCTTGCTGGCATTGGAAACTAATTTTTCCCTTTGGATATAATTGTAGTTTGGGCAGTTGTTCATCCTGTCCATTAAGCCTGATGATATTTTGTCCGGATTGGAGATAAGAGTTCTTCCCTTCATATTCGCCCCTTCTTAAATATTTACTCAACAAATGTAAGCGATTGAGTGTTAATAAACAAGTGATTGAGTTCAAATTCTTTCTTGCAAGGCAAGCGAGAGGCTGAAATCCAGGCTGCATAGCAAGTGCGCGTCAAAATCTGGCTGCAAGATAAAAACCTGATATTTAACAATATATTACTTTTCTAGTGCGTAACCTCAATCACTAGAAAAGTTGTAATTGGTTGACCGTTAGGGAGTTTGCTTGCAGACTTGTTTTTGATGGCTCAGCGATATATTTGCCTGCAGGCGTGTTAGGGCGGTTTTTTTGCTCAGAGGATTATGCTCGGCTTCGCGTACGCATTCCATTGCCGCTTGACGAAGGTGCCCTTGCAAAGATGTGGTAATGGAAGTCTTAATGTTATGATGTAAGCCACAAGCCCAGCTCATGAAGTCTTTTCTGCACAGATTCCACAAGTGCAATCCAATCTCTCCGGATTCCGTCGGGCTGGCTCCCTCCGGCATCCCTGCCAGCCTGCGGCGGGGCAGTCCAATCTGTCAATAAAAAACGCGCTCAAGCAAGCTTGGCGCGTTTCCTATTTCCATCTTGCGGAGAGATAGGGATTCGAACCCTAGTGACGGTTACCCGCCAACCCGCCCTCCAAACGGGCGCTTTAGACCACTCAGCCATCTCTCCTGGAGGTTTGTTTGGGAGTGCGAATATAGTATATTTTTTGTTACGTTGTTACATCGCGGAGAAAAAAAGTTATTCCCAGCATAAATTGCTGTTAATTTGAGGGTTGTAAATTATGTTTACAACTTGTTGATTTCTTTGCGCGCAATGATTTTAACTGACGGGTTTAATTCTTACATTTGTGTTGCGCAATACCCCCCTGAGGGCATTGCTTTTTTACTCAAACCTAAAAATATATATTGTAAATTATTTGTTGAACACTATGTCAGCCACCCAAATTTCTATTGTCAAGAGGGACGGAAAACAGGAGCTGTTTTCGATTGAGAAGATTAAGAACGCAATTAGAAAGGCTTTCCTTGCAACAGGAAGCTTCGCATCAGACGAAGACCTGACTATTATTCTTTCACACGTAGCTATCCGCAACGGGATGAGCGTAGAGGAGATCCAGAACCAAGTGGAAGTTGCCTTGATGAAGGAAAAATACTACCAGATTGCAAAGAACTACATGCTCTATCGCCAGAGGCACACTGAGGACCGTGATGTTAGGGACCGCCTGGATTTTCTGGTAAATTACTGCAAGGCCGACAATGCCGCTACCGGCAGCAAGTACGATGCCAATGCAAACGTAGAGCACAAGAATATAGCCACACTCATCGGTGAGATTCCAAAGGCCGGATTCATCCGTCTTAACAGGCGTCTGCTTACAGACCGCCTCAAGGATATGTACGGAAAGGACTTTGCAGACAAATACATCAGTCTGCTGTCCAAGCATTTCATCTACAAGAACGATGAGACTTCCCTGGCAAACTATTGCGCCAGCATCACGATGTATCCTTGGCTCCTTAACGGAACCCTTAGCATAGGCGGAAACTCCACGAAGCCTACCAATCTGAAGAGTTTCTGCGGAGGATTCGTTAATCTGGTGTTCATAGTTTCTTCCATGCTCAGCGGCGCCTGTGCCACTCCAGAGTTCTTGATGTACATGAACTATTTCCTGCAGAAGGAGTATGGCGAGGATTACTACAAGAGAGGAAGCCAGGTAGTTGACCTTAGCGTTAAGCAGAGAAGCATTGAAAAGGTTATCACGGACTGCTTTGAGCAGGTGGTATATTCCATCAACCAGCCGACCGGAGCAAGAAACTTCCAGGCAGTGTTCTGGAATGTCGCATATTACGACAAGTACTATTTCGAGAGCCTGTTCGGAGAATTCAGATTCCCTGACGGAAGCGCTCCTCACTGGGAGAGCCTCAGCTGGCTGCAGAAACTGTTCATGAGATGGTTCAACGCTGAGAGGCTGAAGACTCCTCTGACCTTCCCTGTCGAGACTATGGCTCTGCTCACCGAGAACGGAGACGTAAAGGACAAGGAGTGGGGAGATTTCACCGCCCAGATGTATTCTGAAGGACACTCTTTCTTCACTTACCTTTCTGACAACGCAGACTCGCTTTCAAGCTGCTGCCGTCTGAGAAACGAGATCCAGGACAACGGTTTCAGCTACACCCTCGGCGCCGGCGGAGTTTCCACCGGAAGCAAGAGCGTGCTCACCATCAACCTCAACCGCTGCATCCAGTATGCTGTTAAGCACAAGATGGACTATATGGAGTTCCTCGGCGAGGTGATTGACCTGGTACACAAGGTACAGCTGGCTTATAACGAGAATCTCAAGGATCTCCAGGCAAAGGGAATGCTCCCTCTGTTCGATGCCGGATACATCAACATAGGAAGGCAGTATCTGACAGTCGGAATCAACGGTCTGGTAGAGGCTGCTGAATTCCTCGGCTACAAGATCGACGACAACCCTGAGTACGCCCATTACGTACAGGAAGTACTCGGACTCGTTGAGAAATACAACAAGAAGTACCGCACCAAGGACACGATGTTCAACTGCGAGATGATTCCTGCGGAGAACGTTGGTGTTAAGCACGCAAAGTGGGACAAGGAAGACGGTTACTTTGTTCCTAGGGAGTGCTACAACAGTTACTTCTACATCGTTGAGGACAAGACACTCAATATCGTGGACAAGTTCAAGCTCCACGGAAAGAAATATATAGAGCACCTTACCGGCGGAAGCGCCCTTCACATGAACCTGGAAGAGCATCTTTCACAGGCCCAGTACCGCCAGCTTCTGAAGGTGGCCGCCAAGGAAGGCTGCAACTATTTCACCTTCAACATTCCTAACACCATCTGCAACGATTGCGGACATATAGACAAGCGCTACCTGAAGGAGTGCCCTCACTGCCACAGCACCAACGTGGACTATATGACACGTATCATCGGCTACATGAAGAGGGTAAGCAACTTCTCCGCTCCAAGGCAGAAAGAGGCAGCCCGCCGCTACTACGCCAAGGATCACGGAGAGATAGCTTCCGCCCTGACAATGGCAGACGTTGAAAAGCTGGAGCAGACCGCGAAAGCAGAGCAGGTGGCCAAGGAAGAGAAGGCACACGTAGAGGTATAGTTTACCGAAGTGATCAAGTGCTATAATTTTGATATTGTATGTCAGGAGATTCCTGACCAGATAACCCTTGCACTCAACATATCGGGTTGTCCCAACCGGTGCCCGGGCTGTCATAGCCCATGGCTCTGGAGAGACGAGGGCGTGCCGCTTGACACACATTTCCTCTCCCTTCTGATAGACAAGTATTCTTCCGGTATAACCTGCGTCTGCTTTATGGGCGGCGACCAGGCTCCGGAGCAGGTAAATTCCCTGGCCGCGTTTGTAAGGGAGAACTTCCCGCACTTGAAAACAGCATGGTATTCAGGCTTTGATGATATCCACACGGCCATCAGCATCTCCAATTTCGATTTTATCAAAGTAGGCCCTTATGTGGAGGAGAAGGGAGGTCTCAGAAGCGCAACGACCAACCAGAAGTTCTATGTTGTCGGGGAGGACGGGCACCTTTCCCAATATCATTTTCCGCCTAAAAACGGTTAGGCGCCCTTTTTAGCATAGTTTTTGTACTTTCATATCCTGAAACTAAAGTTAAAGGTTATGAAGAGGTTGTTTTTATTATCTGCGATGGTCTTGTCCTGCGCCTTTTGCCTTGCCCAGAACAAGACTTCTTATGCCGGGATATATTATTATGATTCGTCATCTTACGGGGTGATGGACCGCGATTCGGCTGACTATTACAGAGTTGTTGAAAACAACAACACGTTCAACGATTATTATGCCAAGGACAATGCCTTGAGGGCAAGCGGAGCTCTTTCATATGCAGACCCTTCCGATGACAGCAAGACGGTTTTTGAAGGTGCCTTCATAGCTTATTATCCCAACGGCAAGGTTTGGATCAAGCAGTTCTTCAAGGGGGGAATCAACGACGGGGAATACACAGAGTATTACGAGAACGGACTGATGAAGCAGCACGAGTTCTACAAGATGGGAGTTCTGGACGGAGTGAAGACCGTGTTCGAAGAGGACGGCAAGACCTGCAAGCAGTGGGAATACAAGGACGGAGAATTGGTCAACGATTACTACACCGAGAGCGGTGGAGGCTATTCCGTTGATTATGATACCACTACCAAGGAGCCTATCTGGAGGGACGTAAAGACATCTGACCTGAATGTCATCAAGGACAAGAAAGGCAACACCATCCAGGCATATGCCATAAATGGACTCTATGTTTCCCTGGACGTTGCCTACAGGCATTATTTCGGCAAGTATTATGTTCTCCAGCTTTTCATTCAGAACAATTCTCCGGAAGATGCATATTTTACCTTTGACGACATTTCCATAGACAGTCCTCAGGGAAAAATCAAGTTCTTCTCCAAAAACGATTTTGAAAGACGTATGCACAGCCGTCAGGGCTGGGCCCAGTTCGGCCTTCAGGCTGCGACATTTGCCACTGCAATAACCCTGGAAGCCGCAACGGATGACGCTTTCTACCGTCAGGGCAGAAGGCATCACCGCACCTTCGGAAGGGATCTGGCTCACGATATGTCAGCCTTCCTGATCCGTCAGAGCGCGGTTGTTGGAAGCATCCTGGTATCAGGCCTTTTCAACGAGGAGAACAGGAAAGTCCATAACGAGAATATCGGCTATCTGAGAAATTATCAGATCAAACCTCATTCTTCTATCGTCGGCTTTGCTTATGCGAAGTACAGCCCGAACGTCAAGATGATTATGGTAAACCTTCCAATCAACGGAAAGATCTACCAGTTCCCGGTGGATGTCACCCGTCTGAAGAATATCGACGACTAGATCTTCCTGAAGTTAAGAAGCAGGGAATTGCTGACAACGCATACGCTCGAGGCAGCCATCGCCGCTCCGGCAATCATAGGATTGAGCAGGAAACCGTTTACCGGGAAAAGAACCCCGGCTGCTACAGGTATTGCTATCACATTATAGATAAAAGCCCAGAAAAGGTTCATTCTGACCGTTTTTACAGTCTGGCGGGATAGTCTTGCGGCTGAGGCGAGTTTTCTCAAATCTGAGCCCGTGAGGGTGATTTTTGCGGCATCCATAGCGATGTCGCTTCCGTTTCCCATCGCGATGCTCACATCCGCCCTTGCCAGAGCTGCGGAATCGTTGATGCCGTCGCCGGCCATTGCCACGATCTTGCCTTTCTCCTGGAGGGTGCGGATGAACTTTTCCTTGTCTTCAGGAAGCATCCCGGAGTGCACTTCCCTAATGCCGCATTCCCTTGCAATGGCTTCAGAAGTACGGGAGTTGTCACCGGAAAGCATAACCACCTCTATCCCCAGATCCTGAAGCTCCTTCACCGCCTGGCGGGATGTTTCCTTCACCTTGTCGGCCACTGCGATTACCGCAAGAACCTTCCTGCTGTCTGCAAAGAAAACAACCGTCTTGGCCTGGTCTTCGAACTCTCTTGATTTCTCGGCGATGACATCGGAAATCTCGATCCCTTCCTTTTTCATCAGCGAAAGGTTTCCGGCAAGGAATCTTTCTCCTTCTTCTGAACAGACTGCGCCCATTCCCGGGATGTTTTCCACATTGGATACACTGCCATTTGGAAAATGTTTGGCTACAGCCTCGGCTACCGGATGCTGTGACAGGGATTCCATACCTCCGAGGATGCTCCTCAGAAGTTGTATCTGGTGAGGCTCTTTTTCCCAGAACTCGTCTGTAACTTCCGGATGTCCCGCGGTGATGGTTCCGGTCTTGTCCAGGGCCACGATATCTGTCTTGCGGAAATTCTCCAGAGCTTCAGCGTCTTTGATCAGGATACCGTTCTGGGCTCCCTTGCCGATGCCCACCATAATTGCGGTAGGGGTGGCCAGACCCAGGGCACACGGGCAGGCGATAACCAGTACCGTAACAAGTGCGAGTATGGAGTATACTATATAGTTGTTTCCTGTTGCATAGCCGCATATATTCCACACTATGAACGCAATCAATGCAATGCACATCACTGCCGGAACAAATATGGAAGCAATCCTGTCTGCAAGCTTCTGGGAAGGGGCGCGGCTTCCCTGGGCTTCCCTCACCAGATTGATTATCCTGGAAAGATTGGTCTCGGAGCCCACTTTTTCCGCCCTGAATGTAAAGCTTCCCATCTGGTTGACGGTTCCGGAAAAGACCTTGCTTCCGGCTTTTTTCTCCACAGGAACGCTCTCTCCCGTCAGGGAACTTTCATCTATAAAAGACTCTCCTTCCAGAACGGTTCCGTCAACGGCAATCCTTTCTCCGGGCTTTACCAGAACTATATCGCCAACCACAACATCCTCAATCCTGATTTCAGCAACTTTCCCTTCTTTTTGGATAGAGACTGTCTTAGGCTGGAGCCCGGCGAGTTTTTTTATCGCCGAGGAAGTGGAAAACTTCGCCCTTTCCTCCAGGAGCCTTCCCAGAAGGATGAAGGCTGTTATCACGCAGACGGACTCGAAATAGACGTGGCTTTCCAGTCCGGCCTTGGTCCAGACAGAAGGGAACAGGGTGTTGAAGACGCTGAAAAGATATGCCACTCCCGTGGACAGGGCTATCAGCGTGTCCATATTGGCGTGCCCGTGGCGGGCCTGATTCCAGGCGTTTACGTAGAAATCCCTGCCGAAGAATATTATGGAGACTGTGGCAAGGGCCCACATTATGAGGTTTGCGGTCTTTTGCGGCAAAAAGGAATCACCGGAATGCCCCATCGAGGACATTCCGATGATAACTACCGGAAGCGCGACGATTATCGCCCCAACAGTTTTCCTAAGAAGCCTTTTGACTTTTTTTTTTCGTCCTGGTCGTCAGACGCTCCGGAAAGTGGAGTTGTATCCATATCATATCCGGCGGCGACAACGGCTTCCTTTATCTTGGCTGGGGAGATCTTGCTCTCGTCGTATTCTATGAGGGCGCTGTTGGAAGCCAGGTTCACGTTCACGTCCTTGACTCCCTCCAGGCCTTCTATCGCCTTCCTGACGTGTGCCACGCACATGGCGCACATCATGTTCTTTACCGCAAAACTCTGTTTTACCATATTAAAACTCGCTGCTAATCTTTTCCATCAGGTCCGGAATCGGCAGATGCTGAGGGCATTTGCTAAGGCACTCCTGGCAGCTTGCGCACTGCTCTGGACCGCCGCCGGAAGCGAATTCCTTGCGGAAGGCCTCTGCGAAGGCAGCCTTGTTCTTTGCATAGTCCTCAGGACTCTGGCTTTCCTTGTTAGGAACGGTGCCGTTCATCACGAACTTGTTGTATGTTGCAAATACTGAAGGAATCTCAACCTCGAACGGGCAAGGCATGCAGTAACGGCAGGCCGTGCAGTTGATCCTCTTGTAGCTCTGGTACTCGAGGATGGCCTTCTGGAGAGTTGTCTGCTCGTCGAGAGTCAGAGGCTTGAAGTTGGTGAAACTCTTCAGGTTATCCACAAGATGCTCCATATAGGTCATTCCGCTCAGCGATACCAGGATGTTCGGAAGGCTTCCAAGATATCTGAACGCCCAGGAGGCGATGCTCATGTCAGGATTCTTGGCCTTGAGGATCTTGTTGGCTGATTCAGACAGCGTTGCCAGTCTTCCGCCCAGCAGAGGCTCCATGATCACTGCCGGAATCTTCCTTTCTGCCAGGGAGTTGTAGAGATACTCGCCGTCTTCTTTCCAGTCTATGTAGTTGAGCTGGATCTGGACGAAGTCCCAAGGATGGAGGTCGATTATATGCTCCCAGCATTTGCGGTCTGAGTGGAAGGAGAATCCCAGATTCTTGATCCTGCCTTTCTTCTTCTGCTCTGCCAGATATGCGTATCCGCCCATCTCCTCGTAAACCTTGTCATAAGACTTTATGTCGGAAATGGAGTGCAGGAGGTAATAGTCGAAATAATCCACGCCGCACCTCTGCAGCTGCTCCTCGAATATCTTGGCTATGTCTTCCTTTTCCCTTACCCTGTAGCCCGGCATCTTGTCCGCCAGAAGCCAGGTGTTCCTAGGATACTTTTTTAGGGCGCGCCCGATGATGCCTTCGCTCTTTCCGCCGTGATAGACGTAAGCGGTATCGTAGTAGTTGATGCCGTGTGCGTAAGCGTAGTCCACCAGTTCCTGAACTTTGGCTTCATCTACAGGAGCGTTTCTGCCAGGACCGTTTGTCGGGAATCTCATGCATCCGAATCCGAGCATGGAGACCATATCCCCGTTCTTGTAGTTGAGTCTCTTGTCGCAAGGAGTTATTTCTCCGCCGTCTGCCTTTGCCTGAAGGTTTGTCAAGAACGGATTGTTCTTGAAAGAAACTGTGCTGGCAGCCAGCGCTGCGGCTCCGAGCCCGAAGATTTTCAGGGCTTTCCTGCGGCTGATGTCTTTGTTGTCGTTCATAGTATCTGTTTTTAATCTTTCTGCAAGTTAAGAAAAAAATGATTAGTCGGGGAGGATGGTCACCGGCATACCCACCCAGGCGTAGTTTTCCTTGAGGTGGATGATGTCATCGTCGCGGAGGCGGATACAGCCCTCGCTGCCTCTTCCCGGCACGCTGTCCTCGTTGTTGGTGCTGCCGTGGATTCCTATGCCGCTCCACTTGTAGGTGTTGAGCCTGAGGAACCACTTGCCGTAGGAGAGGATGCTGCCTCTCCCGTCTCCGAAGTCGTGCTTCCAGTATCCGCTAGGCTGGATCTGGGAAATCTTGAATGGCTTTCCCTCGGGCGATTCCGGAGTTCTCATATCGCCTTTTTTCTGCTTGTTGCCGGGATTCTTCCCCACGCAGACAGGATACTCGGCGATGAGGGTTTTCTCTCCCTTGACCTTTGCGTACACATAGAGCTTGAACTCCTTCTTGGAGATCACGATGTAAGATGTGCTCTTTGGAAAAGTCCCCGAGTAGTGGACTTTTCTGGCGGCTTTGTCCGTGTCTGTCTTCTGGGCGGCGGATTCAGGTCCGCATCCCAAGATCATCACGGCCATAGCCATTATTGCTGTCAGTATTTTCATTTCCCTTTAATTCTGCTGAGCAGGCCTTTGTCCTGCAGGCCTCTGTCCGCCCTGACGGTTTCTGTTTCTCATTCTCTCCATCATCTCCTGCTGCTGTTTCAGCCTCTTGGCCTCAATCACCTGATACGCGGCAAACTGTTCTTCGGTCAGGGCTTTCTTGATCTTCTTGTCGCACCTTTCCCTGGAAGCCTTCATCTGCTCCTGGGTGCTGTTCATTCCGGTGCTAACTCTCGATACGCGTGGAGCGCCCCCCCTCATTCCGCCACCCATTCCGCCAGGTCTCATTCCGCCTCGTCCCTGAGGCATCATGTTTTCAATTTCCTTTTCCCTGTTGAGAATTGCCTTGTAGACTTTCTTGTACTGGTCTTCAGTGAGCTGGAGAGTGTCCTTGAGACGGTCTGTCTGCATGGTTGCCCTTTCCTGAGGAGTCAGTCTCTTAGGTGGCTGGCGACGTTCCTGCTGAGGTTTCTGGGCCTGTGTGGAAGTCGTGTCCTGGGCCATCGCCGAGGAGAAAGCCAGAATGGCTGCCGCAACGAATAAAATGATCCTTTTCATATCGCTTTGTTTTTATGTTTCAACTTTAGTTTGACTCTTGAACCGCTGTTTGTAAAGTCAGTTTCAGCCTTCTTTATGTGTCAGTCCGAGCTCGGCTCCCTTCTGCTTCATCAGTTCGAAAGCCTGATCGAAGTTGTTCTCGATCTTGCCGTCCAGTATGGCCTCCTTCACATACTCCTTGATCTGTCCGATCAGGTTGCAAGGCTCGATTCCGTAATACTCCATCACCAGCTCTCCGGTTATAGGGTTCTTGAAGTTGCGGATGGCGTCCTTGGCTTCCACGTCCACAAGTTTCTGCTTTACCAGCTGGAAGTTGCCTTTGATGCGCCTGACCTTTGCCTCGTTCTTGGAAGTTATGTCCGCGTTGCAGAGAATCATAAGGTCGTCTATGTCGTCTCCGGCGTCGAACAGGAGCCTTCTGACAGCGGAATCGGTGACAATGTCCTCCACCAGGGCAATCGGCCTAAGATGCAGGGCCACAAGCTTCTGGACGTATTTCATCTTTTCGTTCAGCGGCATCTTCATCTGCTTGAAAATGCCTGGAACCATCTTGGCTCCCACAACCTCGTGGCCGTGGAATGTCCATCCTGTACCGCTCTCGTATCTTTTGGTTGCAGGTTTTCCTATGTCGTGCAGAAGGGCCGCCCACCTCAGCCACAGGTTGTCGGACTGACTGGCGACATTGTCCACGACCTGAAGCGTATGGGCAAAGTTCTCCTTATGGCCTTTCCCTTCCATCGTCTCCACTCCCTCAAGGGCGGAAAGCTGTGGCATGAACTGTTCCAGGAGGCCTGTCTGCTGCAGGAGGTTCAGGCCGATGGAAGGCTTGTCGCAGAGGAGGATCTTGTTCATTTCCTCGGCGATTCTCTCGCGGCTGAGTATCTCCAGCCTGCCTTTGTTCCTTTTTATGCTCTCGATGGACTCCGGAACAATGGTAAAATGCAGCTGGGAGGCAAACCTGATGGCGCGGATCATTCTCAAAGGGTCGTCCGAGTAGGTGATGTCCGGGTCCAGCGGGGTTCTCAGCAGGCCTTTCTGAAGGTCCGCCACTCCGCCGAACGGATCCACCAGATTCCCGAAGTCCTCCTTCTGCAGGCTGAAAGCCAGGGCATTGACTGTAAAATCACGGCGTTTCTGGTCATCCTCGAGAGTTCCGTCTTCAACGATAGGTTTCCTGGAATTGCGGTTGTAGGACTCTCTCCTGGCTCCCACAAACTCTATCTCGATGCCGTTCCATCTGAACATTGCCGTTCCGAAGTTCTTGAATACGGATACCTTGCTGTGGATTTTCTCCCCGACGGCGCTTGCTATCTCAATTCCGCTGCCTTCTACTACCACGTCAATGTCGTTGCGAGGCCTCTGAAGGAAGCAGTCCCTCACAAAGCCTCCTATGACAAAGGCCCTTACGCCGTGCTCCGCCGCAGTCTCGGATATTATCTGGAATATCTTGTCTTTAAGGAATATGTCGTTTCCTCCTGTCATTGCCTGTTCTTTCTTTTCTTCGGTGTAGGCAGGTATGTCGCCGATGAACACATACTGTTTTTTCTCCTGGTCATACCGGCAGGCAAAGGTTTCCTTCCCGTTTGTTACCACGATGTATTCTACCTTGAGTATCAGTGCATAGTGCCATATCTGCTCAAATGTCCTGGAAGAAATCTTAACCGTGGGTCTCTTGCATTCGACAATCATCTTGGGGGTGAGGTCTTTCCCGTAGCAGACGATGTCGCACCTTAACTTTACATCGCCGATGGAGATTTCAGTCTCGCTGCCCATCATGTGCAGAGGCCAGCCCCGCTTTTCGTTGAGATAGCGGATAAACTGCTGCCGGACATTCTCCTCCGGAGTCAGTGCCACACGTTTCTTTCTGAGCGGGTCAAAAATCTCTTCCATAACACACAAATATAAGAAAAATGGGTTAACTTTGAAGATGGATACAGAAGTATAGTTTATGGCTCAGAAGATAGACAAGGAAGGCAGTGTAAGGAAGTTCCAGCAGATAATGGACAATATCCGCGCAAAGAAGTTCACCGGCATATATGTCCTTGCCGGAGAGGAGCCGTACTATTCAGATGTGATCATCGATGCTCTCAACTCCACAGTGCTGGACGAGAGCCAGAAAGACTTCAACCTGAGCGTTGTCTACGGAAACGAGACCGATGCCGGACAGATTGTCTGCCTTTGCAGGAGATATCCTGTTGCCAGCCCGTATCAGCTGATCATCGTCAAGGAGGCTCAGCAGCTTTCTTCCCTCCAGCCTTTTGAGTATTACCTGAAGGTTCCGGCTCCTGACACCATCCTGGTGCTGAGTTTCACGGGCAAGAACCTGGACAAGCGCACCGGTTTCTACAAGAGCCTCAAAGACAAGGCGGAGGTCCTGGAATCCTACCCTCTGGACGAGTGGAAGGTCCCGCAGTGGATTACAAACCACGTTCAGGAAAAGGGTTACAGCATCGAGCCTGACGCCGCCCAGCTTCTGGCCCAGAGCGCTGGAGTGTCGCTGAGGAAGATTGTCCTTGAGATAGACAAGCTTATCAAAGGCACAGACGGCACCGTCATAAGAGTCAAGGACGTTGAGGTGAACATCGGCGTTTCAAGAGACTACAACCCGTTCGAGCTCTGCAAGGCGATAGGGGAAAGGAACATCCTGAGGGCCTTTTCTATCGCCGAGGTGTTTGCCTCCAACTCCAAGAAATACCCGATCCAGGCCACTTTGGGCGCAATGTTCTTCTACTTCAACCAGCTTCTGACTGTTGAAGCCGAGCTCTCACACGGCGAAAGAGACTTCTTCTCCGCTTGCCAGAAGGCCGGAGTCTTTGGAACCCAGAGAGTCAGGGAATACCAGACCGCAGCCAGAAACTTCCCGCTGAAAAAGACCATGGGCGTAATTTCCCTGATCAAAGACACGGACCTCAAGTCCAAGAGCAACTACGGCGGCAATTCCACAGACGGAGCCCTCCTGAACGCCTTGCTTACAAAGATCTTTGTGCTGTAGATGTATCTGTAACAGCTTAGAACCTGAAGTTTACTCCAAGGGCAATCAGCGGTTCTATCCATGCTCCGGCACCACCTCCAGCAAACAGTGTCCCTACATCAGCTCGCACATACGGTGATATGGTTACGCCTCCGGCATTGAAAGCCTTTCCTATGCCTGCACTTGCCACTATGCCTCCATCTTCAAGATCGCTGTCAGAGAACCCCAATGTAGCACCTGCTCTCAAGTTGAGATAAAATGGATCTTTGCCTTGAGAGAAGTTGAATCTGAAATCAGCGAAAACAGGAACGTTGTACCTGTCTTTTTTGAATGTTTTCTCATGAACGGTGCCAGTTGCATCTCCAATTCCAACTTTGACATCACCATCTTTATCGCGATAATAATCAAATCCCAACCCCACTCCTATGGAGGTTTTCGCTGACTTCTGCTTACCAATGATGAAATAGGCTCCAGCCTTTCCGTTCCAGTCGCTGCTGAGGCAGAAAGCATATTCTCCTCCAACTTCGAAATATCGCTGAGGTGTAAAATCTCTCTTGTCCTGAGCTGATAGTCTTGTTGCTCCAAACAGAAGCAGGGAAAAGACGAGGCAGGTCAGGACCCGCCTTGGAAAAGATATAAGTCTTGTTCTAGCCATAATAAACTGATTTCATTTGTTGTTATGCCGGTTGCATATTGTTTTGCAGCTTAATTGCGTTGCAGCTTACTTTACCACCACTCTCTTTACGCGCTTTGCTATTGAGGTATAGACCTCGTATGGGATGGTGTCCAGAACCTTTGCCTGGTCGATGGCTGTCGGTTTGTCACCGAAGACGGTCACGATGTCTCCAACCTTGACATCCTTTACATTGGTAACGTCTATCATGCACATGTCCATGCAGATGTTGCCGATGGTAGGAACGAGTTTGCCGTTTACGCAGAACTTGGTGGCTCCTCTGCCGAAGTGGCGGTTGATGCCGTCTGCATATCCAAGAGGCAGGGTGGCGATCTTTGAAGGGCGGGTAATCTTGCCGTGGCGGCCGTAGCCTACGGTGCCGTCTTCCGGAGTGAGCTCCTTGATCTGGAGGATGCGGCATTTCAGACTTGCTACAGGCATAACGTTCTTCTGGTTGACGGCGCTTACACCGTAGATGCCGATGCCGAGCCTGCACATGTCTTTCTGGTACTTGGAGAATCTCTCTATGCCGGCTGAGTTGAGTATGTGGTGGATAGGGTGGTAGCCAATAGCCTCGTCTATCTGTGGAGCCATCTTGTCGTAGAGGGCAATCTGGCCAAGGGTGAACTTGTCCCATTTCTTCTCGTCGGATGCGGCAAGGTGGGAGTAGATGCTCTGGACCTTGATTTCCTTGTGGGCCTTGAGGAACTTGATCAGTTCAGGAAGCTCCTTTTCCATGAAACCCAGGCGGTGCATTCCGGTATCGAGCTTTATGTGCACAGGATAAACGTCAACTCCCATCTTCTTTACAACGGCGTCGAACTTCTTGAGGGAATAGAGGTTAGGGATGCCCGGCTCCAGGCCGTTCTCTATGATTTCCTTGTAGTAGTCTGTTCCTGTGGTCAGAACTATGATAGGGGTCTTGATGCCGCCCGCGCGGAGCTCGATGCCCTCTATCGGATGAGCTACTGCAAAGTAGTCTGCCCCGGCCTTTTCCATCAATTTTGCAAAGTCAACGGCGCCGTGGCCGTATGAGTTGGCTTTGATGAGGATCAGAAGCTTGGTTTCCTTCTTGAGGTAGCTTCTGAAATACTTGAAGTTATGGAGAGCAGCCTTGGTGCTTATCTCCATCTGTGCAAATGTCTCTTTTTCCATTTTATTAAGGACTTTAACTAATCTTGTAAAACGCTTTGTACCAGTTATAGAACTCGGCGATGCCTTTTTCAAGAGGAGTGTCGGGGCGGAAGGCATAGTCTTCTTCCAGGGCCAAAGTGGATGCAAATGTAGTGTAAACATCGCCTCGTTGCATTCCTTTCATCACCTTTTTCGCCTTTTTGCCGGTAGTTCTCTCTATGGTGGAAATGAAGTCCATAAGCTGTACCGGACGGCTGTTGCCGATGTTGTAAACGGGGCGTCTGGACTTGTTCGGGCCTTCAATCACGGCCACGATACCTTTGACGATGTCGTCTATATAGCTGAAGTCACGGCTGAGGTTGCCACGGTTGTAAACATCTATAGGCTCGTCGCCGAGGATTTTCTTCATAAACTTGAAAGGAGCCATGTCTGGCCTTCCCCAAGGGCCGTAGACGGTGAAGAATCTCAGGCCGGTTGTCGGGAGGTTTCTCTGGTGGGTATAGACGTGGGCCATCAGCTCGTTGGATTTCTTGGTGGCGGCATAAAGGCTCTGAGGATCGTCAGTGCGGTCGTCTTCGCAGAAAGGAACCTTGGCGTTGTTGCCGTAGACGCTTGAGGAACTGGCATATACAAGATGCTTTACCTTGTACTTGCAGCAGAGTTCCAGGATGTTGAAAAAGCCGATGATGTTGCAGTGGATGTAGCTTGAGGGATTCTCGAATGAGTATCTCACTCCGGCCTGGGCAGCCAGGTTGCAGACCTTGTCGAACTTATGGGTCTTGAAGATCTTTTCCATTGCGCCGAGGTCAGCGATGTCTTTCTCGGAGAAGGAGAAGCTGCCCTTTGCGGTCCTGGCGCATTTCCTGACATAGGCGAGCCTTGCCTTTTTAAGGCTAGGGTCATAGTAGGAGTTCATGTTGTCGATTCCGACAACCGTATGGCCTCTTCTTACCAGTTCCACGGCGGTGTGGGAACCTATGAAGCCTGCGGCACCTGTCAAAAGTATCTTCATTGTTCTTCTTTGTTAACTTCTGCGTTGTCTTTCTTGGCGGAGAAATCTGCATAGCAGACATTGTCTCCGAGCCTTACGTAAGGCTTGCCTTCAAGGACGCTTCTCAGGGTGGAGTCTCTCTTGAGCCTCCTTTCCTTGAAGAACAGTATTCCGTCCTGGATGCCGCTGAGGCTCTCTTTGTCTATTTCTTTGATAGAGAGTCCTTCCTGCTTGAAGTAATAGTCCATGTTAGGAGCCGCGCTGAAGTCGTAGTAAAGCAGCGGGCTATCTTTCTCCCTGGCGGTCCTGGCGGCTTCCAGGCATCCGTCCTTGACTCCGGTCATCCTGTTTATCTGGTTCATAGAGAAACTGCCCAGGAATATGGTCACGAAGATGGAAGCCGATATGATGGAAATTGCCAGCGGGGTATGCTTGTCTTTCAAGGCTTTCAGAGCGAGCAGTCCGCCCAGAACCATCGGGATGAGAATCACCCAGTATGGAGCCCAGAGTCCGGGCAGGGCCCCGGCAATCTTTTCCGGAATGATGAATCTCTTGAAAATGGATGCGATGCCTATCGCGATAAAAATCCAGGCTATGGCCGCCACGATTCCCTTGACAAGTCTGTCATCCTTGAAATACGGCAGAAGAAGCGCTCCGCCGTAGATGAAGAACGGAATGGCAGGGAGAAGATAAATAGCGATCTTGGAACTTACAAGGGAGAGCATCACGAGGATGGTCAGTGCCGTGGTAATCATCAGCTTGATTCTGATACCTCCCAAAAAGCGGTTCCTCCATCCCTTGATTATGAGCACGATGCAGAGCAGGCTCCATACTGCGACAATCCACCAGTAGCCCGCAAGATAGTACCAGAATGGGGCCTTGTGGTGGAAAGAGTTCACGCCACGGTCCACTGTCTGGTGGAAGAGCAGGTTGTTCAGGTAGCCCTTGCCGCCTTCCAGATAGACTCCCGTCCACCAGAGGCCGCAAAGAACAATCAGAATGAGCCAGAATCTCCAGCCCAGGTATTTTCCTATCCTCAGATCCTTGTCGGCGACAAGGAAAACCAATATGCAGATCACAGGGGCCAGAAATCCCACGGCTCCCTTGGAGAATATGGCAAAGAACACATAGATTGGCAGAAGGATGCGGTCTCTCTTGAAAAGGGCAGCTTCGTGAGTCATTTCTCCCGCCTTTGCCTCCCTGGCTCCTTTCTTGTTGGCGTACATCTTGCCGAAAGTGTACATGGCCAGCACTATGAACATGCACATCAGCATATCCATCCTCAAGACTATGGAGGCTGCCAGGAACATCACGCTCGAGTGCAGCATCAGAAGGGCGGCCGTGCTCTCTTCCCCGTCCAGTTTCTCCTCTGTCCAGCGGTCCATTATCCAGCCGGTTACAAAGGCCGGAAGGAGACTCAGAAGGCAGCTCAGTAGAAACATCGAGTGGAACCCGAAGACTTTCTTCAGGATCATCGCGAACCAGAAATACAAAGGCGGCTTGTCCGCGTAAGGCTGACCGTGGTCGTAGAAGGTTATGAAGTTGCCGTTAGAGAGGGCGTCGTCCACGATGTTCAGGTACCTCAGTTCGTTGGCAGGAGTGTATTCCCTCAGAATCATCAGAGGGAGAAGCATCGCGAAGATGAAAAGGAATATGACGGTTCTTCTTTTCATGAGCGGGCCTCCTTTTTACGCTGTTTGTTAAGGATCATCAGATTCCTTGTATATGATATGAATCCTGTCGCCTGTCCGATTGCCAGCACGGGATCTTTCCTGATAATTGCGTATGACACTATGCAGGCGCTGCCAATCAGGCTGATGATCCAGAATCCGGCAGGAAGGTGGCTCTCGTTCCTTTTCTTGGAATAGAAGAACTGGTAAACGAATCGCAGTGTAAAGATTATCTGTCCCAGGGAACCATAGATAACAAGCCACAAAGGAATGTTGGTGTTCTGGAAAACCTGTTGCTTGAAGCCCTCGAGGTCTGTCAGTATGTATCCGATTCCTACGATTGGGGTTATAAGGAGTATTGTAAGGAGCGGTGCCTTCCACCAGATGTTGCCCTTTGAACCCTCAATCCGCCCGTCCTTGGAAATGCTCCAAACTCCCTTGATCTTCAGGTTCCACATATAGATGTAGTAGGAGATAACCTGGCCGAACATTATGGCAAAGTCGTTCCTCAGCCATCCGTATATGAAAAACAGGTATGAAGCCACCAGACTAAGTACCCAGAAGATGGTAGGGGACACCACTTTCTTCTTTCTCTCAGACATAATCCACTGGACCAGTATCCTGGCGGAGAAAAGCCCCTGCGCCAGAAATCCGATACCGAATATGATCCATTGGCTGAGTGTCCTCTCCATTTGCGGATATTATAAATTGTTGTCCTTGAAGGAGTAATTGATGTATCTTTTTTTCATCCAGCGATAGGCGAAGCAGTCTTTCATCGGGCCGATGAGCCTGTTCCAGACATTGTACTTGGATACGCCGGCAACTCTTGGGAAATGCCTTACCGGAACCTGCTTCATCTTTCCGCCGTCCTGAAGCTGGATCAGCGCCGGGAAGAAACGGTGCATGCCTGTGAACATAGGAACTCTCTTGGCGTAATCGGTGTGGAGGATTTTCAGAGGGCATCCGGTGTCCGTGGCACCGTCGTGGGTGAACATCTTGCGGAATCCGTTTGCAAACTTGCTCTGGAAATTCTTCCAGGCGGAGTCCTTGCGGTTGGCCCTGATTCCCATAACCAGAGGGTATTCGTCGGCGTAAGGGAGAAGCAGGTCAAAGTCCTCAGGAGTGGTCTGGAGGTCAGCGTCTATATATCCCACAAGCGGGGAGAAGGTGTTGTCGAATCCGGCCTTGATGGCTCCGCTGAGCCCGGTTCTCTTCTCCAGGGAAAGGTAGAAGAAGTTCTTCCTTTGTGAGCACTCTTCCTTAATCATTTCCAATGACTTGTCAGCGCTTCCGTCGTTGACGAAAAGCACGCATGCGCTCTTGTCCTCAGAAGAGTTTATGTACTTGTCCAGGGTTTCTGCCAGCCTGGCTATGTTTCCCTCCTCGTTGAACACGGGGGAAATTATGGTGAATCTGTAATCCGCAGTTTTGTTCATAACTCACAAATATAATAATTCTATTCCAATCACCTTCGCTGATACACAATAAAAAAGGATGGCCCTAAGGTCATCCTTTTCTCATCTTCAGTTCAGTTGATTACTTCTTTGCAGCCTCTACGGAAGCCTTTCTGAAGTCCTTCATCAGCTTGGTGATTTCCAAAGCAGCCTTTCTTGCGCGAGTTCCGGCAGCCTTGTTACCCTTAACGATCTGTGCTTCAGCATCCTTGTTGAAAGCCTCAAACTGAGCCTGAATGTTCTTGAATATTTTTTCCATAATAAAAATGTTAAAAAGTAATTATTGTGTTAACATAGTCTTCAAATCCAATCATAAAAATAGCAATAATTCTTTCAATGTCCAAAACTTTTCAGAAAAAGTCCGGAAAAACGCTATTTCTTGATAAATGCTCCTGTAAAGCCGTCTCTAAAGTGAAGTTCTTTACCGATTCCGTCAGAGGCCTTGGTGGCTTTCGTGTCAGGGAGATCAGGATAGGATCCGGTGGCAATGTGTTCCAGACATGCTTTGATGAGGTCTTCCTTTCCGGAGAAATCGTGATAAAGATCGTCGTATCTCTTGTTCTTTGGAGTGATTCCGTTGTCATAGTCTGCCTTGCCTTCTGAGTTCATGCAGTAGAAGCAGATAGGCAGGAATGCATAGTCTATGTCCTTTTCATTGGCTTTAGGAGGATAGAGGAAGACATACATTCCGTTCGGCTTGCCGTAGGTCTGGCCTCCGACAGTCTGAACTTCGATGTATGGGTTCAGGCAGTTGATCATGCTCTCTGAAGCCGAGGCGGTCCTGGATCCCGTAATGACATACAGTCTGTCCAGGTCAAGGGAGTTGGCCTCATGCTTGATTTTGTAGCTTTTGTCCTCCTTCTTGTTTGCCAGGTTGTGGGATAGGGTTACGAAAACCTTACCGTCCGCTGATGCCGGGGCAAGATAACCTGCAATTACGTTGCATAATTCAAGGTCTCCGCCACCATTGTACCTTAGGTCGAGGATGAGGTCAGTGACTCCCTGGGATTTCATCTGGGTCAGGGTACTTATCACCTCGTTCTTCATGTTGGAGTTGAAGGTGGTGTAGAGAATGTAGCCAACCTTGGCGCTCTTGGAGAGCTTGTCGCAATCAGCGGCGGTGAATATTTTGGACAAGGTGACGGAATTGCTCTGATAAGAGGTCTGGGTAAGGTTCAGCTCCACGCTTTCATCATTTGTGTTCTTGAAGGTGAATTTGTTGGATGCCCTTTCGATCTCATCGTAGAACCTTTCGGTCCTTATGAGCGTTTCCACATCTGTTCCTGCGATATGGGTAAGCTGCCAACCTCTGGTTACTCCTGCTTTTGCCAGCGGGGAATTCTTGTCCACATATGTCACATACACGTCATAATCCTGGAAATAGTCTATCGGCTGAGATATGTGGAATCCGTAGGAGGTGGAAATGCCGGTTTCCATCGAGTTGTAGGAATAGCCGTTCATCATCCAGCTCCAGCGGTCTTTCCTTACCAGCCTGGACATGAAATACTCGTCAACGCTTTTTCCTTTCATTGACGATGAAGGCATCTGGTCGGCCCAGTAGTAGTACTGAGACATCAACTGGTCTATGTAAGATTTTACTTCGGTGGAATCCTTGTCTGATTTATCATCCTTGCCGTTTCCGTCCAAGAAGCAGGAGGATAAGGTAAAACTCAGTGACAGGCAAACCAGGAAAATGGCTATGAAGGAACTTCTAAAGATTTTTTTCATAACAATCTATTTTGTCAACGATATCTCATGATGCAATAATGAGACCAACTTGTGAGGCAAAAATACAGATTTTTTGTTAAATTTGTTGATGTGTTTATAATTACGATTATGGAAGGCAGTTTCATTTCTATTCTGGGATCCTATATTAAGTCTTTCAGCGATTTTCTCTGGGGCTGGCCGCTTATCATCCTTCTGGTGGGAACACACCTTTTCCTTACCATAAGGCTTAGGTTTCCTCAGCGATACATCTTCAAGGCTATCGGCATATCATTTAGGAAAGACAAGAATGCCGAAGGCGACGTTAGCCAGTTCGGGGCATTGACCACGTCTCTTGCAGCCACAATAGGAACAGGAAACATAATCGGAGTGGCTACGGCCGTTTCCCTGGGAGGCCCGGGGGCCGTGCTGTGGTGCTGGCTTACAGGACTTTTGGGCATCGCGACAAAATACAGTGAAGGCCTTCTAGCCATAAAATATCGTGTAAAGACAGCCAAGGGCACTATGATCGGCGGTCCTATGTACGCGCTGGAAAGAGGAGTCAAGAGCAAGTTCCTGGCTGTGGCCTTCTGCGTTCTGGCTGCTTTGGCTGCTTTCGGAATCGGAGACCTGGTCCAGTCCAACGCCATTTCCACCCTGCTTGACAACGAAGGGCTCTTCGGCCCTAACTTCGCCGGAATTCCAAAGCACTGGACGGGCCTTACGGTAGCGTTTCTGGTCATGTTGGTAACCTTCTTCGGAATCAAGGGAATAGCCAGGGTATGCGGATTCCTGGTACCGTTTATGGCCATATTCTACGTTGTCGGATGCCTTGTGATACTTGGCATGAACTGGAGTGTTCTCGACGAGACCATAACCATGATATTCAGCTCTGCCTTTACCGCCAAGGCCGGTGCTGGCGGAATTGCCGGATTCACTGTTATGATGGCTTGCCGCTACGGTATCGCCAGGGGACTTTTCTCCAACGAGTCCGGTATGGGATCTGCTCCTATAGCAGCAGCCGCTGCCCAGACCAAGAACCCAGTACGCCAGGCTCTGGTGTCTTCTACCGGCACTTTCTGGGATACTGTAATAGTATGCGCCCTGACCGGTCTGGTTCTGGTTTCCAGTATCTACGCAAACCCTGGAATAGACTATAAGGACGGAGCCAGGCTCACGCAGATGGCATTCGGGCAGATTCCTTATGTAGGTTCCATAATCCTTACGGTCAGCCTTGCCACTTTTGCCTTCTCTACCATCCTGGGCTGGAGCTACTATGCGGAGCGCAGCGTGGAATACCTTGCCGGCAGAAGAGTCATATTCATCTACAGGATAATCTGGATAGTGCTCATCTATGTCGGAGCCGTGATGAATCTTGAAATCGTGTGGAATTCTGCAGACATCCTCAACGGACTGATGGCGATTCCGAACATCATTTCCCTGCTACTGCTTAGTGGGGTGATAGTCAGAGAGACAAGAAAATATCTGTGGAACAAGCAGCTTGACAAACAATCCGATGAGGAGATTCCGCTTATCACCGGCCGCAGGGCTGCCCGTGCAGACCTTACAGATGACATTTAGCCTGGTTGCACGTTTTTTGCATTAGAAACAGAAAACAAAGATTATTTATATGAAGAAGTTCCGTTTGATTTCAGCTGTGCTGCTTATTGCGGCAATTCCAGTTTTGTTTTCCTGCTCAAAGAAATCGTCTTCAGGAGGAGAAGAAGAGCAGACAGAGACTTTCCAGACCATCAATGCCAGATTCTATTACGGTAATAATTCCACGGCAGCTCCAGAAGTGATCGATATGGAAGTAGGCGGCACATTGACGCTTTATGTGGGCAACGGCTCTACCAAGGAAATCTTCGGCGGACCTGTCAAGTGGACTGCTACCGGAAACGGAAAGTTGAGCCTTTCCGCGATTCAGAAGACTGTAGGCCTGGCTCAACCTAAGACCAAGGCTACTCCTGACTATACCACTACATCCGCAACAACCAATGCCACAACCATCTTGAAAATTGTAGCATCGGAAGACGGACTTGTTTCCCTTACTGCCAGGGATGCAGTCGGAAATTCCAAAGTCCTTATGATCAACATCTATCCTAAGGATTCCGAATAAGGGTCAGGATTCCCGTTGTAATCTATTCAGTCATATTGAACCGTGCCTTCAGCCATTTGAGGGCCTCTTCGCTTTGCCATGGGTAAAGCCAGTGGCCGGTGTCGCGTGCCAGGCACAGAGTCTTAGGCGCCTTGATGACATTATATGCTGAGAATGTGGATGAAGGGCAGCATACAATGTCGTTGAACCCCCAGGCATAGAATCCCGGTTGGGAGAGGAAGCGTGCGAAGTTCACTACATCATAGTACTTGGAAACGGCAACTTTCTGTTCGATGATGGGATCGCTCTTGTCTATGAACAGATGCGGCCAGCCTCCGCTACGTCCGTAGTAATAGCCGGTAACATCGCAAAAGGCCGGGAAATAGGCGAAAAGTGCGCTTATCCTCTTGTCCAGCGCGGCTGTCACGATGGAGAGCATTCCGCCCTGGCTTCCTCCGTAGCAGGCGATGCGGCTTTGGTCCACATCATTCCGTGAGCACAGATAGTCGACAGCCCTTATACAACCCATATAGGTCCGCTTGTAGTAATAGGAATCGCGGTTTTCAATACCTTTCAGCACATAGCCGGACATGGCCCCGTTCTCAAGCTGGCGGTAAATCTCGCCGTCCTGATCTACCGGAATGCCGTGGACTCCGATGTTCAGCACAACAAAGCCTTCGTATGCCAGGGGATCCGGACCGCTGAACTTGCGCACGGCCGCTCCCGGAAGACGTAGGATAGCCGGCTTTTTGCCTTCAGCCTTAGGCACTGTGAGAACGCCGTACACATAATTGCCCGCCTTGTATGACTGGATGCGGATATAATAGACATCCACGCGGTCGTTGCTCTCTTCAGGAGAATATCTCTCGCGGATGAGCATAGGGACCTTGGCGGCCCTGGCCTTGGAGTTTTCCCAGAATTCCTCGAAGTCTTCCGGCAAAGATGTGGTAGGTTCTATCTTGTACGGGTCATATCCGATGTTGGTCTGGCTGGAGTAGCGCTTTCCGTTATAGGTGACACTGACGTTTACTGTCGTGAAACCAGGGACTTTACGTCCTGGTACAGTGATGCGGGCTACGCCATCCTTGCCGGTGGTCACCTTGCCGGTCTTTTCCGCCTTCAGTTTTTCCGGACCATAGCTGTAGGCGATTTCCGTAAGCGGCATCCTCACGTTTTCCTTTACGGCATAGAGGGTGAACACTGCCTTTTCTCCGCAGGAATATGTCCAGTCTGCGTGGTCAGGCTCTGCATAGACGCTGATAAACTGCTTGGACGGCTGGCTGAATGCGGCCGTTACCGCCAGCAGCGTCGAAACGAATAGACAAATAAGTTTTTTCATATTACTCGAATGAGTATTTCTTTCCGTATTCCATCATCTGCTTCAGGTAGTCGTCTGTGTAAACTATCTTGTAGTCAACCACCTTGCCGTTCTTTTCAACCGGAACGATATCCGGGTTGATAAAGCCCTTGTAAGGCTTGAGGTTGAGGCCAGCATACCTTTGGAGGACTTCCTTGTGGAGAACAGGGTCTATGTCAACCGCATAGGTCTCGATGAGTTTCTTTCCGGCCTTGTAGTCTCCCTCTGACTTGATTCTCTGTATCTCTGCCAGGAGCTCTCCGAACAGTCCGCGGAGTTTCTCGAAATCGTTGATGACAAAATATGTCTTGCCGTCTTTGGTCTTTTTCTCGATGACATTGTCCTTTGCTCCGTGCTCGTATGCCCACTCGGCCACGAGCTTGCGGTTCTGCATATGGGCCTCGGTGTTCTTCTTTCCAAGCTCTATTCTTGTGAACTGGGTGAACAGGCCGTTGCGGATGTAGGTCATATACTCAGCCTTATAGGCGTCTGCATCAGGAAGAAGTCCCATCTCGACCAGTTTAGGGTCGGCCAGATAGTAGAGCGCAAACAGGTCCGCCCTGGCTTCCTCGAGAGCGGAGTTGAACTCCTTGAGGGCATTCTCCTGAACGTTAGGAAGAAGCTGTCCGGATGCATGGCCCAGGCACTCGTGAAGGTCGGTATGCAGGTTGTCGGTCATGACGCCGTACTTCTTGCACATGTCTATCTCCGCCTGGTCCCAGGCAAACTCGGAGAGTATGCTCTTCGGGCTTTCGTTGGCTGCCTTGTCATATGCCTCGGTGATGTTGTTTATGGTCACGCTCTTGGAACCGTATTCCTTCCTGATCCAGTTGGCGTTAGGCAGGTTTATGCCGATAGGGGTGGAAGGGTAGCAGGCTCCGCCCAGGGCGGTCACGTTAATCACCTTTGCGCTAACTCCCTTCACGTTCTCCTTCTTGAAGCGCTTGTCAACAGGAGAATTGTCCTCGAACCACTGTGCCTGTGAACTGATGGCCTCGGTCCTGCGGCTGGCTCCCAGATCCTTGAAGTTGGCGATGCCTTCCCAGGTAGCTTTCCTTCCCAGAGGATCGTCATAGTCCTCGATGAAACCGTTGGTGAAGTCCACAACCTTCGCTCCGTCATCCACCCACTGGATGTTGTAGGCGTCCCAGTCGCGAAGGTCTCCTGTGGTATAATACTTTACAAGCAGTTCAATGGTCTTCTTCTGGCCGTCTGTTTCAGCATATTCCTTTGCCTTCTCCAGATTCTCTATGATCTTTTCGATCGACTTTGAGTAGAGGCCGCCCACCTTCCAGACCTGCTCTGCTATAGTTCCGTCCTCGTTCTTTACAAGCTTGGAATTCAGGCCGTAGGAAATCGGATGCGGATCCTTCGGGTCTTCCATCTTGTCGTAGAAATCGTTTACTTCTTTCTGAGTCAGGTTTCCTTCATAGAAGTTGACGGCAGAGTTTGCAACCATATCCACCTTGCTGTCGTTGCACCTTCTCATAGGGAGTATATATGTCTCGTACATCACTGGCAGAAGCTCTTCGCAGAGTTCTCCCTGCCCGGTCTGCTCCATAAGGCCCCTGAAATAGTCAGGCGGACAGGCCGGATAGAACTTGTCCTCTGCATAGTGATGGTAGATGCCGTTGGAGAAGAAAACCCTCTTGGCATAAACCAGAAAGTCCTGATAGTCTTTGCAATCCTTGTCTCCCTTATATTCGTCGATGATCTTTTCAATAGTCTTCCTTATGCGGAGGTTGTATTTTCCCATCTGGTCGAAGATTATGTCCCTTCCGCACTTAGCCGCCTCTGACGTATAGTATAGGAACGCCTTATTTTCGAAGCTCAGCGAATCCCAGTCCGGAATCTGGTACCTGAGGATCTGGAGGTCGGCGAATTCATCAACGATGTATGTGAAAGGCTTGTCACTGTCAGCCTTTTTCTCGTCGGTACAGCCTGCTGCAAGTGCTGCAGCGAAGATTGTCAACATAATTGTAAACTTTTTCATATATCCGTTTGTTATACTTTCTTTTAGAATTGCCTGGCCTGATAGTTATCCTGACTGTCGTTGCCGGGACCTTCTTCCGGTCTTATGTCATCGTTATCTCCGTCATCAGCCTTTCCTTGGAAAATGTCCCTGATCTTGTCGATTACAAGGCCGACATAGTGAAGCGGATTGAGCATTTTCTTGAGCATCTGGTACTCGATTGCTATATCTTCTTCCTTGTCCTTGATTTCTGTTTCCACGAATTGCTGCTTGAGATTAAGTTCCCTCATGCTGGAAAGCTTTTCGTCACCCAGCAGCATTCCAGTGTAGAACCTGGCCATCTGGTTGGCGAACAGTCTCTTTCGTGAGAGCCATATTACAACTCCCAGGATCAGGACAATGGCGGCGGAGCAAAGGAATCCCAAAGCGTTGCTGCCGAAAAGGTCTCCAAGGAAAAATCCGGCCGCAAGACACAGCATCATAAGTACGATCGTTCCGGTCAGCAGAAGTATCGTGATTACAATGACCCTGTTTGAAACTACGGACATTTTTTCAGCGCCTTTGAGAGCGGCTCTATCCACCTGCATATACAGGTATTTCCGGATTGAAGAACCCAGGCCTTCATCTACCGGTCGTGAGAAATTGTTCTTTTCCATCGTCAAGTGGTTTTAGCAGAAAATTCTATCAGATACAAAGATAACAAGAACCTGTCTTGAAAAAAATAGTTGCTCTGCCGGATAAAAATTGTAATTTTGTCTTTTCAGGAAGTTATTCATAGACGGATTATGAAGATATTCAGACATATTGTAGCCCTGTTTTCCGTTGTCTTGACGGTCCTGCCTTCTTGTTCCAAGGTGGAGCCTAAGGACGTGGTGTTCGAGGAGAAGGAAAAGACATTGCTCCTTTATTTTGCTTCCCATAACAACCTTTACATGGATGCGGCTTCAAACATCAGCAAGATTATCAAGGGATATGTTCCTTCAGACGGCAACATTGTTCTGTACTGCAACAATTTCGACCTTTCCACAAAACAGATGAAGGATACCCTTCCGCTGCTTGTCAACATTTCCAGGAACAAGAAGGGCGATGTCCAGATAGATACAATCTACAAGTTCCCTTACATTAATTCCTGTACCAAGAATCAGATGAAATCAGTTCTGAATATTACCAAGACCATCTGCCCCGCAAGGCATTACGGTATGGTGCTCTGGTCTCACGGAACAGGATGGCTTCCACAGGGTTATTATAAAACCCATGCTTTCACATCTTCAGACGAAAAGATGATGTACAGCAACCAGCGGTCAAGGTTCCCTGCACCTCCTGGAGGAGTGGATCCTTATGCCCATATGGTTAAGTCTTTCGGAAGCGAACTCGGGGTGGAAATGTCCGTCTTTGATATTCAGGAGGCTTTGGGGGAGACCCATTTCGATTTCATCGCGATGGATGCCTGCTTCATGGGAGGTGTGGAGATTGCATACCAACTCAAGGATTACTGCGACTATTTCATAGGTTCCGCCGCCGAGATACTGACAGACAGTTACCCTTATGATACTGTAATCGAGAAGATGTTCAACGATGATTACATCGGAGTTTCCCAGGCCATTTACGATTACTACAACGCTCAGAGCGGCGAATACCGTTCCGTTACAATAGCAACCGTGAAATGCTCGGAACTAGAGGCCGTTGCAGACGAAGCCAAAGCTTTGTTCGAGGATTACAGGGACGATATCCCTTCTGTGGACCCAACTACGGTTCAGAGATTTTTCAGATATGACGATCACTGGTTCTATGACCTGAAGGATTTCCTGGACAATCTGTGCGGCACATCCGAGACAGTTGCCTTCACCTCGGCTTTATCAAAAGCCGTCATAGCCAAATACACAACTGGCAGGATGATAACTCTCGATATCGATCCTGCCAAGTTCTGTGGTCTGAGCACCTATATTCCTGACGATTCGGAAACGGAACTGATAACCTACTATCAGAAATATGCGTGGAACGATGCTGTCAAGATGATCGTTCCGCCAACGTCAGATTAATCTTACTTCTTGAAGAAGCGGTTGTAAAGGCCTTCGAAGCCTTGTCCGTGGCGAGCCTCATCCTTGCACATCTCATGAACGGTGTCGTGGATGGCGTCGTAGTTGAGTTTCTTTGCCTTGGTGGCAATGTCCTTCTTGCCGGCGCATGCTCCTCTTTCGGCCTCGATTCTCTTCTCCAGATTGGTCTTGGTATCCCAAACCATCTCGCCGAGAAGCTCGCAGAATCTTGCTGCGTGGTCAGCCTCTTCCAGAGCATATCTTCTGAATGCCTCGCCGATTTCAGGATATCCCTCGCGATGTGCCTGACGGCTCATTGCCAGATACATTCCGACTTCGGTGCATTCTCCGATAAAGTTAGCCTTCAGGCCTTCCCAGATCTCCGGGTCGCATCCCTTGGCAACGCCGATAACGTGCTCGTCTGCCCAGGCCTTCTTGTTTTCTTCCTCGACCACCTCAACGAATTTCTCTCTTGGCTGCTTGCACTGAGGGCATCTCTCAGGAGGTTCTGGTCCTTCGTGGATATAACCACATACTGTACATCTGAATTTCTTGATCATAAGTGTAATAGGTATTTGTTTGTATTGTTTCTGTCTTACCGGAATCAGTATCCGGGTCTGAAATCAAAGATAGAAACAATTTCGTTAAGAGCAATAGGTAGGACGTCGCTGAGTAATAAAGAAGAATCCGGATTTGCAGGAGAGCCAAAAATGTTTATCTTTGCGCCGCATTTCGCCCGACGGGTTCGGGCTCGGTGCAATGGGGTCCCCGGAAAGGTGGACTGAGTAACACTTAAAATTTACAATTATGCAGATTATCACATTGAACGCAGCCGAGCGTAAAATCGGCACCAAGCAGGACCTTAAGAAGATCCGCAGGGCAGGAAACGTTCCTTGCATCATCTATGGCAACGGAACCCAGCATCTGGACATCGCCATTCCACTGGCAGACATCAAGAAGATTACGGACACTCCTAAGTCTTTCATTATCCACGTAAACCTCAACGGTGAGATTCATCCTTGCATCCTTCACGACGCACAGTATGATCCTATCACTGATGACGCTATCCACATCGACTTCCTCGCTATTTCCGAGGATAAGCCGGTTGAGATCGCCGTTCCTGTAAACATTTTCGGTAATGCCGAGGGTGTAAAGCAGGGTGGCCGTCTGAGAGTTGGCGTTAGAAAGGTTAAGGTTTGCGGTCCTATGGACAAGCTTCCTGATCAGATCGACGTGGACATCACCACTCTTGGAGTAGGTAAGGCTATCTATGCAGGCGAGCTTTCAGTAGAGGGCTGCCAGATAGCTTCCCCTAAGAAGCTGATGGTTTGCGAGATCAAGCGTACCCGCGCAGCCGCTGCAGCTGCAGCAGCAGAAGCTGAGAACGCTGAGGCAAAGTAATCGCAGACAGGAGTTCTTTCTAAAAGTGGATGTCCGAAACCTTTTGGACATCCACTTTAACTTTATTACCTTGCGTCTGATTTAGAAAGACAGATAATGGCCGGAAAGTATCTCATAGCGGGTCTTGGAAACATAGGTGCCGAATATGCCGGCACCCGTCATAACATAGGCTTTATGGTGGTGGACCGTCTGGCAGAAGATGCCGGAGCCGTCTTCAAGGTTGACCGCCTGGGAAGCATTGCGGAAATCTCTTATCGTGGAAGTAAACTCCTCCTTCTGAAACCTTCCACCTATATGAACCTCAGTGGCAAGGCAGTCAGCTACTGGATGCAGAAGGAGAACATCCAGAAGGAGAACCTTATGGTCATCTGCGATGATCTGGCCCTTCCGGTGGGAACCGTGCGTATGCGCAAGAAAGGCAGCGACGGAGGCCACAACGGACTTGGAAACATCAACCAGATTCTCGGCACGTCTGACTATTGCCGCATCCGGGTGGGCATAGGCAACGGTTTTCCCCGGGGAGGCCAGGTAGACTATGTTCTTGGGCGCTTTGAAGGTGAAGAGGCCGCCAAGCTTCCGGAAGTCCTCAAGCGAGCCGCCCAGGGAGTGAAGGACTTTACTTTCATGGGCGCGGACCGTGCAATGAATATCTGCAACACAGATCCCAAGAAGGCCGAACCTAAGCCGGTGGAATCAGCCGTTAAGGAAGTTGTCGCTGAGGATAAACCAAAAGAAAAAGAACTTTCCTTCAAGGAAAAGCTCCAGAATCTCTTCAAAAATAACAAAAAGGAATAATCAGAAACCGTCCATCAGGCGGTCAATATCGCGCCTTTCCTTCTTGGTAGGGCGGCCGCTTCCACGTTCCCTTTTCAGGAATATCGTTTCAACCGGAGCTATAAGCTTGTCCAGCTCGCTTTGCGGAGTGGTGTTTTCTGCATACTGGTCCACGAGCTTGGCTCCCTGGCGTTTGTCAACCGGCTCAATCACCGTATAACTGTAATGGATAGCTCCCTTGCGGACTTCTATGGAATCTCCCGCCTTGATTTCCCTGGAGGATTTGGTCTGGGCGCCGTTTACGAAGACCTTGCCCGTGCGGCAGGCCTCGGCAGCTTCACTGCGTGTCTTGAACACCCTTATAGCCCAAAGGTATTTATCTATCCGTACGTTATCCATTGTGATGGTGATGATGTCCGCAATCGCAATCGTCATCGTGATGATGGTGGTGTCCGCAATCGCACTCGTCGTCATCTTCCTCTTCTTCTTCTTTCGGAGGCTCCGGAATGTTACACAGATAGATGCGCAGGAATGATGATGTCGGGTTATCGCCCTCCTGGCTCGGAGCTATTGTCATTTCCTGGATGTCGTGAGGAACAAGGGCAAGCGGGAATTTGCCGTCCAAGGTAATGCAGGTCTCGTCAGAGATTTCTGTATAACCTCTGAAGTCTTTTACCTTCAGCGATGTTTGGTTGTCGAGATTAAGGATGGCCATAAAGCTTTCCGTCTGGTCTGGAGCTATGGTCTGAGGTTTGGTGATGGCAACCCTTTCCATCCTGAAAAGACATTCCTCAGGAGCCACATATTCCGGATTGGTGGCACTGAGGTTGATGAAATCCAGAGCTTCCACCAGTTGGTCGGTCTCTTCTATATTGAAGTCGCAAGGAGAGTTCTGGGCTACTTCCACATATCTTACGCCTTCTCCGATGCGGAACGGAACGCCCGGACGGATGTAGAAAGTTTCTCCCTCTTCCGGCCCGATCTCGTTCAAGGTCTCGAGTATGTTTCCACCCTGGCTTCTTTCATAGATATCCGTGGCGGTAATGTCTTTCTTGAACCCGATCCAGATGGATGAATCTTCCTTTGCGGAAAGAATGTAGAGCATCCTTTCCTTGCCCCAGCATCCGTAGCGTGGAAGAGCGGTCCGGTCATCCGGGGAAACCGTGATATGTCCACTCTCATCGCTGATTTTAACGGTTATGGGCAGATTGCCCTGGAAAAAACTGAAGGCCTTGTCGCCTAGCAGATTGCCCATATAGGTATCTATCAGGTCTTCCAGGGAGTTGTCCTTGAGGAAGCCGTTCAGGGCAGTGCTTTCAGGCTTTATGCTGTCCAGCAGCAGGGGATATATCTTTTTCATTACAAAGCGGCGGTATTCTCGTTGCCGGTGTCAGCCAACAATATTTCTTTCGGCTTGAAGCTCTGTGGTTTCTTAGGCAGATACTTGTTCAGAAGGAATATGCCTGCAATTACAATCAGGGCACCTCCGCCAACCAGTACCCAGTACCACATGTCGGTTCCGGTAAGCTGGACCATATTCTCCCTCGATGTTGCATCGGGATCCATCTCAGGCAGAGCCCAGAACAAAGCGATTGAAGAGAAGTTGTTTACAAAATGCATGAAGATCACGGCCCAGATACTGTGGCTTCTATAGTAAACCCATCCGAAAAGACATCCCAGGACGAAAGCCGGAATGGCCTGCCAGAAATTCAGGTGCATGGCTCCGAAAAGAAGTGAAGACCATAGGATGGCCAATACGACAGAGCCTTTTGAGAGCAAGCCCCTCTCTATGGTTCCTCTCATTATGAATTCCTCAAAAAGCGGTGCGAATATGGCAACTGAAACAATGGTGTCCACAGGCCTGGTGGAAATGCTCTCGAACATTTCCTTGAAGTTATCCGGCATCGGGAAATAACTGGTAACCGGATCCAGAACCCAGCTCAGACCCAATGTCATCAAAAGCAGCAAGATGCCAAGAGTCAGGAAGTTGAACTTTCCAAGATGCGGAGAGTCAACTTTGACTGGAGCTTTCATCGGATCATGGCTGTAGCTGTTTCCCATCAGCCAGATGAACAACACCGGGATAATCATCTGGAAGAAATAAATAAGACTTAGTTTTCCAGACAGGATGCTTGTAATGCCTGAAGGATCAGATACCGTCTTGGCTGCCATCGACAGCTCTCCGTTTATGGCGGCTGCAATGAATGCGGCAACCATTGAAACGATACCGCCCAGGATGAACAGGATCAGCAGGATTACCAGGCTGCCTCCGATCCCGGGCTTGTAATATTTTGGTTTTGAGAAAATATTCATATTGTCTTCCTCTGCGATGTGAAATGACTTAGAAAAGAGGTGAAGGGTAAGTGCCGTCTTCAGCCATTTCTTTCAGGCGGGCTACAACTTTAGCGCGGTCTTCCTTGTAAGTTACTCCGAACCAGGCGGACGGGGAGGAAAGAACCTTTACGTTAGCCTTGCCTTCCTCAATCATCCTGCTGACAACGGAAGGAACGTAGAATTCCTTCTTTGGCTCGTCGATGTTCTGGGTAAGGAATTCCTTGAAGAGAACATCGGATTCTTCCATATAGTCAGGGGTGAATCCCCACATGTTCATTGATGTGCAGGTCTTTGCCGGAAGAGAATGCTCCACGCCCAGGAGGTTTTCTCCCAGAATCCTGCGGCCTTCCTTTCGGATGTTGCCGTGTTCTTCCACCTTTACCAGATGGTCCTTGCTGTCCAGTGTGCAAATACCTCTGGAAACGCTTCCGCTCTCGGATAAGGTGTTTTTCAGATAGAATCCTACCATGCAGAACTTCCCTTTCTGGCCTTTCCTTATCCTGCCAAGGTAGTCCGCCAGGCACTTGAAGGATTCCCTTCCGTAGAAATCGTCCGAGTTGATTACTGCAAAAGGTCTGGTTATCACATCCTTCGCGCTGAGGACTGCCTGACCTGTTCCCCAAGGCTTCTCTCTGGGAACCTTTGGGCAGAAGCCTGCCGGAAGGTTATCCGGCTCTTGGGTTACTATGGTGTATTTGATCTTGCCTTTGAATTTGGAAGCAACCTTCTCCTCAAACTCTGCGCGGAATTTCTCCCTGACAACGAACACAACGTCTGCAAAACCTGCAAGGATCGCGTCATAAATGGAAAAATCCATAATGGTCTCACCTTTAGGTCCCACGCCGTCAAGTTGTTTGAGTCCTCCGTACCTGCTGCCCATACCGGCAGCCATAATCAGAAGTGTAGGTTTCATTTTATTTTATAAATTTGTGACGTGCAAAAATAATAAAAAATACGGCAGTGAGCTTCTTTGGCAGACTAAGTGAAAAGCCCGGATTCAGGCAAGTGTTCAAGGTATTGAAGAACAAGTACTTCATAGTTACGGCTGCGTTCCTGATATGGATATTCTTCTTCGATACCAACAACCTCATTTCCTGGTACCGCGACCTCAAGCAGCTCGGCTGGCAGAACCGGCAGAAGGTTTATTACCAGGAAGCCATACGTCAGGCGGACGAGAAACTTAACGAGCTTACCTCCAACAAGGACTCCCTGGAAAAGTTTGCCCGGGAGCAGTTCCTTTTCCACGAGGCGGGAGAGGATATCTATGTCGTTGATGAATCCGAGGACTAGATTCCCGTATAATTCTGAGGTGTGACTGAAAGCATCTCTTTCTTCACGCTTTCTTTTATTTTCAGGCCCTTTACAAACTCCGCGATGCTTTCCCGGGTGACCTTGGTGTTTACCCTGGTCAGTTCCTTGAGTGTCTCATAAGGATGCGGATAGCCTTCCCTGCGGAGGATGGTCTGCAGGGCTTCTGCCACCACAGCCCAGTTGTCTTCCAGGTCTGAATTCAGTTTCTCGCGGTTGAGGATCAGTTTGCCAAGGCCTTTCTTCAGCGATTTGAGGGCAATGATGGAATGTGCGATTGGCACTCCCACATTCCTCAGTACTGTGGAATCCGTCAGGTCTCTCTGCATTCTGGAAATCGGGAGCTTGGAGCTCAGATGCTCGAATATTGCGTTTGCCACTCCGAAGTTGCCCTCGGCGTTCTCGAAGTCGATAGGGTTAACCTTGTGCGGCATCGCTGAGGACCCGACTTCTCCGGCCTTTATCTTCTGCTTGAAGTACTCCATAGAGATGTAGGTCCAGACATCACGGCACAGGTCTATGAGTATAGTGTTGATTCTCTTGAGGTTATCAAACAGGGCGGCCAGGTTGTCGTAATGCTCGATCTGGGTTGTAGGATAAGAGCGATCCAGCCCGAAAGCCTCTTTCTGGAATGCTGCGGCAAACTTGTTCCAGTCTATCTGGGGATATGCCACCTTGTGGGCGTTCATTCCTCCGGTGGCGCCTCCGAACTTGGAAGAATAAGGCACGGTCTTAAGAAGCTTGAGCTGCTTGTCCAGCCTTTCCACAAAGACCTTGATTTCCTTGCCCAGAAGAGTAGGTGAAGCCGGTTGCCCGTGGGTGTGGGCGAGCATCGGAACATCCTTCCACTGCTTTGCAAACCCTTCGAGAGTCTTCTTTACATCCAGAAGTTCAGGCATATATGCTTCGGCAACGCCTTCCTTCAGGCTAAGAGGAGTTGCGGTGTTGTTGATATCCTGGCTGGTAAGGCCAAAATGCACGAACTCGGAAAACTTCTCAATCTTCAGCCTCTTGAACTCTTCCTTGATGAAATACTCCACGGCTTTCACGTCGTGGTTGGTGATTTTCTCGATATCCTTCACCCTTGCGGCCTGTTCCACGGTCAAATCTTTATAGATCTTTCGAAGCGTCTGGAACTTGCTCTTCGGGAATCCTTTAAGCTGAGGAAGCGGTATGTTGCAAAGGGCTATGAAGTATTCGATTTCAACTCTTACCCTGTAGCGTATCAGAGCGTATTCAGAGAAATAGTCACTGAGTTGTTCAACCTTGTTCCTGTATCTTCCGTCGATTGGCGAAACTGCCGTAAGAGAGTGAAATGCCTTATCCATAAATATGTTTTTTAGCCTCGCAAATTTAATGATTTTTCAAATAGCCTGACCGTCTGGACGGCTTCCTTGACATCGTGGACCCTGAGTATGGCCGCACCTTTCTGCAATGCCCTGTAATTCAACACGCAGGTTGCCGGAAGGCTTTCTTCGGGAGTTATGCCCAACAACTTGTAGATCATAGACTTTCTTGACACTCCTGCAAGTATTGGCCGCTCCAGGCTCTGAAGTTCGTCCAGGCCTTCCAGAAGCTCGTAGTTCTGCTCCAGCGTCTTTGCAAAGCCGAATCCCGGATCCAGAACCCAGTCTTCTATTCCGTACCTGTCAGCCTTCTCGGCAAATTCCTCAAAGTACCGCTTCACTTCAGCAACTACTCCGTTAGGATAGTCTGTCAGAGTCTGCATCGTGTCCGGAGTTCCTCTCTTGTGCATAGCAATGTACGAAAGCCCAAGATCACCAACAGTTTCAAGCATCTCAGGATCATCTTCTCCTGCTGATATGTCGTTGACAATTATCGGCCCCAGTATGTCGCAGGCACGTCTTGCGATTTCGCTCCTGAAAGTATCTATCGAAATTTCAGGCACTTCCTGCCCGTTGCAGAACATCTCGGACTTGACTTGTGAAATCCTTTCCAGCGGCTCTTCCAGGTATTCCCATTCCTGCTCCAGAGTAACCGGAGTGCTTCCAGGCCTAGTGGAGCAGGCTCCGATGTCTATGATAGAAGCCCCTTCAGAGGCCATCTTGGTAAAGGCCTTTTCAACATCCTCAGCGCCGAGCCTTCTGCTTCCTTCATAGAAAGACTCGCGGTTGACGTTGATTATGCCCATCACTTTTGCCATACTGATTCAGAAGTTTAATGATGATATGCAAATATACTTTATCGCGATGACAAAGCAACTCACTTTTATTTGTAAATTTGTACGATAGACGCCAATACTGAATATGCTGATAGTAATTGAAGGACTTGACGGTGCCGGAAAGAGCACCCAGGTCAAAATGCTCAAGGAATACATAGTTGAAAAAGGATATGATCTGGAATATCTCCATTTCCCCAGATATGAGGCTCCTGTTTACGGAGACCTGATAGGGGAGTTCCTCAGGGGAGGTTTCGGAGACTTGAACCAGGTACATCCTAAGCTGGTGGCTCTTCTCTATGCGCTTGACAGGCAAGACGCTGCCTCATCGTTGAGGAAAGCCCTGAAAGCAGGAAAGACCGTCCTTCTGGACAGGTACGTGTACTCCAACATAGCATATCAGTGTTCCAAGATCACAGACAGGGAAGAGAGGGAAAAGCTCCGCAGCTGGATATTCTCCCTGGAGTATGACTTCTACAAGATTCCGCGGCCGGATGTGAACATCTATCTGAACGTGCCGCTGGACTTTATTGCTTCAAGACTGGCTTCTTCACGAAGCGAAGACAGTGACCGGGACTATCTGAACGGGCAGAGGGATATTCACGAGGAGAGGATCAGCTTCCAGGAAGGCGTGAGGAAGATGTATCTGGAAGAGTGCGAGAGAGACTCTGATTTCCAAAAGGTTGAATGTATGGCCGAGGACGGCTCGATGCTGCCTCCGGACGAGATATTTGAGCGTATTAAAGAGAAACTTCCTTTGTAACTGTATGTTCTGGAAGCTGTTGAGAAAAGCGGCCCGTTACCTGGTGGGAATAGTGTTCATCGCTTCAGGTTTTCTGAAGGGAGTGGATCCGGTAGGCACATCGCTGAAGGTAAAGGAATATTTCCACGCCTTCCTGGGGATGGATCCGGGCCATTGGGCACTGTGGCTGGGAATTGCGCTTTGCGTAGTGGAGTTTCTGACGGGAGTGTGCATACTGAAGGTCATCAAGTTCAGGTTCTTCTCAGCGATTGCATTTCTGATGAGCCTTTTCTTTGCAGGGGTAACGCTTTATTCCGCACTTACGGGAAAGGTTGAGGATTGTGGCTGCTTCGGAGATGTGATTCATCTTGACCCCTGGCCGTCATTCTACAAGAACATAGTACTGGTGGTACTGACCGCTTTCCTTTATTCCCAGCGGCATAGGGCCAGACCAATAGCCGGCAGTTTCTGGGAATGGGCGTTCATGTTCGGCTATTCAGTGTTCATTGTGGGTTTGGCTCTGTACTCGATGAGAGAACTTCCTCCGGCAGACCTGACGGATTTCCGCCCGGGAAGAGATCTTTTCAGAGGAGACTCCACGGCCCTTGTCAAATACAAGACGGAGATTATATATTCTAAGGATGGCGTGCGCAAATCATTCAGTCTCAATCATCTGCCAGATTCTACCTGGAAATATGAGGAAACCGTCTCCACTGTGGTGGAAGGAAGCGAGAGGGTTGCAAGGCAGATGCCTCTGATTCTGAAGAATTCATTTGGGGAAGATATGACTGAAACAGTTCTCAAGTCCGAGTCACCTGTTGTCTTCATTTCTTTCTACGATGGTGACGGAATCACTCACGATGATCTTGGCAAGCTCAAGAATCTCGGTGATTCCCTCAACTATGGCCGACACCGCGCAGACGTGTACGTTCTCAGTGCAATGACTGAGGAAGAAACTTTAGCAAGGCTGAAGCCAATCGCCGATGCCGTTGAGAATGAGGCGATTTCTGATGTCTTCTCTTCCTCATACATCGAAAAGAGCTTGCCATTCAGCCTGGTCTATTCCGATTACAAATCCGTTATCACCTTCAATCGCTCCAACGGTGGGGCTACGTATGTAAACCGTGGAATCATTGTAAAGAAATGGAGCGCCGCCAAATATTCCAACAGAAAAATCGTTTCCGACATAACCAAGGATCCATACCTGCTGACCCAGGGCAGCGAAGGACGTTCCCGTCTCTTCCTGATAGTCTCCCTTGCAATCATCATTGGTATGGTGCTGATTATAAGGTTAATATTCAAAGCTCTCTACAAGACGGTCAAAGGAACCGTAGATGTCCTTGAAAAAATCGGAGAGGATGATATTCAAAACTGACGATATGAAATTCAAACTGAAAAGCTTAATCCTTCTGCTGGCTATCTGCTCAGCGGTTGTACTGAATCAATCCTGCGGCACGCCGTCCAACATCCCTCAAACGGAGACTGTAACGCAGATCTATGGCAGTTCGTTCGGAAATGCCCCGCAGGTTTTTTCCAGATATCTTCCTTCAGATGGAATCGCAGAGGGAACAAAGATCGTTTTTCAGACCTCCAATCCAGAGAGAGGACTCAAGGTGATGAATTACCATTTCGAGTCTTTGTTCGGAGCGCCTCAGGATATCTCTGTAATAGAGCTGGATGCTTCCCGATATGAATTCAGGGTGACAGACCATGTCAAGCTTGTGCGCACATCTGAGATAGCTTCAGCAGCCGGAGCCGCTGCCGCTATTAACGGAACATTCTACGATATGAAAAAGGGCGGAAGCGTATGCTACCTCCAGATAGACGGGGTTGTTGCAGACACCACCAAAGGCCGGGATATGAAGGTCCGGGCAACTGGAGCTGTGGTCGTCAGAAAGGGAAAACTGTCCGTTGAACCGTGGAATCAGGACAAGGAAAAAGCATTCCGTTCCAAGCTCAGGAAGAACACTTCGGTAATGGCCACCATGCCGCTTCTGATAATGGACGGATTTGCAGTTGAACTGCCTTATTACAAAGGCTTTTCAGATAAGCGTCATCCTCGCAGCGTGGTCTTTGGGAAAGACGGAAAGGTTTGCCTTATGGTTATCGATGGCCGAAGCAAGGGCAACGCTGCCGGAATGACTCTGGATGAGGTTCAGCGATATCTTGTATCGATTGATGGAGGTAAGGGCTGTACTTCGGCAGTCAATCTTGACGGCGGTGGCTCCTCCACCCTCTGGACCGCAAAGGATGGAATCATCAATCATCCATCCGACAACAGCAAGTTCGACCATAAAGGAGAACGCCGCGTTGCCAACAGCATCGCAGCGTTCAAAAAGTAGAAAGAATCCCTGTTTTAGAGGGTTCTCTTGATTTCCTCGATCTTGTAGGCCTCGATAACGTCGCCCTCCTTGATGTCGTTGAAGTTCTCGATACCAAGACCGCAGTCGTAGCCGGCAGCCACTTCCTTCACGTCGTCCTTTCCTCTCTTCAGAGATGCCAGAACGCCTTCCTTGATAACGATACCGTCGCGGATGACCCTGATCTTGGCGGTTCTGGTGATCTTGCCTTCCTTTACCATACAGCCGGCGATTGTTCCGACCTTGGAAATCTTGAAGGTCTGCCTTATCTCCAGGGTTGATGTCACAACCTCTTTCTCCACAGGTGCGAGCATACCCTCGATACCGCTCTTGACCTCGTTGATGGCATCGTAGATGACTGAATAGAGACGGATTTCGATCTCTTCCTTCTCGGCCATCTTCCTGGCGTTCATACTTGGACGTACCTGGAAGCCGATGATGATGGCCTCTGAAGCCTCGGCCAGCAGAACGTCGCTCTCGGAGATCTCTCCAACTGCCTTGTGGATGACGTTCACCCTTACTTCCTCGGTAGAGAGCTTGATCAGGGAATCGCTGAGAGCCTCGATAGAGCCGTCCACGTCTCCCTTGACGATGATGTTGAGTTCCTTGAAGTTGCCGATGGCGATCCTTCTTCCGAGCTCTTCCAGGGTGATGTGCTTCTGGGTCCTGAGGCCCTGGATTCTGAGCAGCTGCTCACGCTTGTTGGCAATCTCACGGGCATCCCTTTCGTTATCGAAGATATTGAAAGTGTCGCCTGCCTGAGGAGCGCCGTTAAGACCCAGTACTGAAACAGGAACTGAAGGACCTGCTTCCTTGATCTTCTGGCCTCTTTCGTTGAACATTGCCTTTACCTTTCCGGTGTACATTCCTGAAAGCATTATGTCTCCGGTGTGCAGGGTTCCGCCCTGAACCAGAAGGGTAGCAAGGTATCCGCGGCCTTTGTCCAGGGATGACTCGATAACGGTTCCGACAGCCTTCTTGTTAGGGTTGGCCTTCAGGTCGAGCATATCGGCCTCGAGCAGGACCTTGTCCAGAAGGTCGGCCACACCGATACCCTTCTTTGCAGATATTTCCTGGCACTGGTACTTGCCGCCCCAGTCTTCTACCAGGATGTTCATCTGGGAAAGCTGTTCGCGGATCTTGTCAGGCATTGCGCCCGGCTTGTCTATCTTGTTGATGGCAAATATCATAGGAACGCCGGCAGCCTGGGCGTGGTTGATGGCCTCAACGGTCTGAGGCATCACGGCGTCGTCTGCTGCGACTATGATAATGGCAAGGTCAGTCATCTTGGCTCCACGGGCACGCATGGCGGTGAAGGCCTCATGGCCAGGAGTATCCAGGAAGGTGATTCTCCTGCCGTTAGGAAGCTTCACGTTATATGCTCCGATGTGCTGGGTAATTCCTCCGGCCTCTCCGGCAATCACGTTGGACTGGCGGATGTAGTCCAGCAGGGAAGTCTTACCGTGGTCTACGTGACCCATTACGGTAACGATAGGGGCTCTTGGCTCCATATCCTCAGGCTTATCCTCTACAGTCTCCTCCTTGATGGCCTCCTGGATTTCAGCGGAAACGAACTCGATCTTGTAACCGAAATCTTCAGCCACGAGGGTAAGGGCGTCGGCATCCAGTCTCTGGTTGATGGAAACCATAAGGCCGAGGTTCATGCAGGCGCTGATGACCTTTGTCACAGGCTGGTCTATCATCACAGCCAAATCGTTGACCGTAACAAACTCGGTGACCTTCAGGATATTGCTCTCGAGACCTCTTCTCTGGATCTCTTCCTCTCTCTTTTCCTCGGCGATTTCTCTCTTTTCCCTTCTGTACTTGGATCCCTTGGTCTTTCCCTTTCCTTCAACCATCCTCTGGTAGGTCTCCTTGATCTGCTTCTGAACTTCGTCCTCGTCCACCTCGTTGCGGATAGGCTTGAATCCTTTCTTTCCCTTCTTGTCCTTAGCTTTCTTGGCGGCCTCGCGGTTCTGGTTGCTCTCCTTGCTTATATCAACCTTCTCCTTGGTGTTCTTCTTGATCCTTTCTCTCTTTCCACCGCTCTTTTTCTTTGGGCTCTCGAACTTGGAAAGGTCTATCCTCTGGCCAGTGTCCTTAGGGCCCTGGAGCTGCTCGACCTTAGTCTCGATGAAGTTGCTTGGGGATTCATCTTTCTTCTGAGGCTCAACAGGTTCAGAAGCTTTCTCCTCTTTCTTCTCCTCAACCGGCTTCTCTTCTTTCTTCACATCTTCCTTCTTGGCCTCTTCCTTCTTCTTGGCAGGAGCCTTAGGAGCTTTCTCCTCCTTCTTTTCAGGAGCCTTTTCCTCTGCAGCAGGTTTAGGTGTTTCTTCCTTCTTAGGCTCTGCCGGCTTTTCCTTCTCCTTCTTGCCTGAAATCTTGTCCAGGTCTATCTTGCCTACGACTGTAGGAGCCTTAGGAGTTTCAACGGCAGTTTCTATGAAATTGTCCTTAGGCTTTTCTTCCTTTTCCAGCTGGTATGTCTTCTTGTCGCTTTCTGAAATCCTCAGCGACCCGGCTATTTTCTTTGCGTCTTCCTTCACCTGCTGCTGCGGAAGGAATTCTTTCTGCACCAGGGCGAGGGTCTCCTCGTCGAGCTTCGCATTAGGATTGGCCTCCACGCTCTTTCCCTTCTTTTCAAGGAAATTGATGAGGGTGCTCATTCCTATGTTGAAGTCTTTGAGGACTTTACTTATTCTCATTCCTGCCATTTATATCTCCTTTTTTAACGTTTAAAATTATTCTTCCATAGGGTCTTCGAACTCTGCCTGGAGTATCTTCTTAACTTCCTCCACGGTCTCGAGGTCGAGGTCTGCCCTTTCCATAATGTCCTCGTTGCTCATGCGGAGAACGTCCTTGGCGGTGTCGAAACCAACCTTGCGGAGAGCATCGATAACCCACTGGTCGATCTCGTCGTTGAATGAGCTCAGGAGAACGTCGTCGTCATCGGCACCCTGGACATCCCTGAAGATCTCGATGTCCATTCCGATCATAAGCTCAGCCAGGCGGATGTTGCTTCCGTTCTTTCCCACTGCGAGGGATACCTGGGATGAATCCATCGTGATAAGAGCCTTGTTTTCTTCCTCGTTGATCTTTATAGTGGAGATCTTCGCAGGGGAGAGGGCTCTCTGGATAAGGAGCTGGGTGTTTGTGGTCCAGCTGATTACATCTATGCTCTCGTTACGGAGCTCACGTACGATGCCGTGGATACGGCTTCCCTTTACGCCCACGCATGCTCCTACAGGGTCGATGCGGTCGTCATAGGACTCAACTGCAACCTTTGCCCTGTCACCAGGTATGCGGACGATTTTCTTGATGGTGATCAGACCGTCGAAAATCTCAGGAACTTCCTGCTCGAAGAGTCTCTCCAGGAATACGCTGGCGGTTCTGGAAAGTATGATGCTAGGGTTGTTGTTCTTCATCTCAACCTTTGCAACGACGGCCTTGACGGAATCTCCCTTGCGGAAGAAGTCAGACGGAATCTGCTCGCTCTTAGGCAGAACCAACTCGTTGTCAGCGTCATCGCGAACCAGAACTTCCTTTTTCCAAACCTGGTAAACTTCTCCAACCACAACCTCACCGATCTTGTCTTTGTAGTAGTTGAAAAGGTTGGCCTTGTCTATGTCCATAATTCTGCCGGAGAGGTTCTGGCGGAGGTTCAGGACTGCCCTTCTTCCAAAGGAAGCCAGAGGAATCTCTTCTGTGTAATCCTCACCGATTTCGAAGTCGTTGTCAGGCTCCTTTGCATCTACCTCGGCCTTGGAGATTTCCAGCATAGGATCCTCAACCTCCTCAACGATGGTGCGGTTACGCCAGATCTGAAGGTCTCCCTTGTCGATGTTGATGATGATGTCGAAATTTTCAGCCGTTCCGTAAGTCTTGGCCAGCTGGGTGCGGAAGATGTCTTCCAAAACGCTCATCAGGGTTGCCCTGTCGATACCTTTGCCCTCTTTGAACTCGGCAAAGAACTGGGCTAAATTTAATCCTTCCATATTTGTGTATTTTATAATTTTCTCATTTCCAGGCAACAAAGAAGGGAACCGTCTGGTCCCCTTTCTCACTTGCCTTTTCTGGAGTGCAAAAGTATGTTTTTTAGTTCAGAATACCAAAAAAAATGAGTATATTTGAAAATTATTAGAATCAGTTCAATATGGAAGTTACAGCTGAAAGAATAGCGCAGCATCTTAAAGGAGAAATCATCGGCGATCCTAACGTGAAGGTCAGGATGGTTGCCAAGATCGAGCATGGCAAACCGAATGAAGTATGTATCCTGCACAACGATAAATACAAGGAATATCTTCTTACATCCAATGCCGGAATAGTTATAGTCAGCCGTCATCTGGTGCCTGAGCAGAAGGTTAAGCCTACACTCATCGTGATGGAAGACGCTCACCCTGCATTCGCTTCCTTGCTGGAACTGCTGAACACAATCAAGAAGAGCCAGAAGAAAGGGCACAGCCTGCTGTCTTACAGGGCCTGGTCCAGCAAGATCGGCAAGAGGGTTTATATCGGAAAGTTCAGTTATATCGGTTCCAAGACCACAGTCGGCAACGGATGCCAGATCCATCCTCAGGTTTACATCGGGAACAATGTGACTATCGGAGAAAACTGCATACTTTATCCGGGTGTCAAGATCTATGACGATTGCAAGATCGGGAACAACTGCATACTTCACGCTAATGTGGTCATTGGTTCCGACGGTTTCGGATTCGCTCCTGTTGAGGACGGAAGTTACAAGAAGATTCCTCAGACCGGAAACGTGATCTTGGAAGACGATGTTGAAATCGGCTCCAACACGGTGGTGGACCGTGCCGCAATGGAATCCACGATCATCCGCAAGGGTGTGAAGCTGGATAACCTCATCCAGATCGCCCACAATGTCGAGATCGGGGAGAATACTGTGATCGCAGCCCAGAGCGGTGTTGCAGGAAGCACCAGGATCGGAAAGAACTGCCAGCTGGGAGGTCAGGTCGGAGTAGTAGGCCACATAACCGTTGGAGACGGAACAATAGTAAACGCACAGAGCGGAATCCAGGGATCTGTCAAGAGCGAACTCGGCCAGAAGGGACTTATGGGAAGCCCTGCCATACTGATGAGCCAGTATCTCAGATGCTATGCCAAGTTCCGTCATCTGGCGGACCCTGAGAAGAAATAATTTCGTACATTTGTCAAATACGAAAATCACTTTATGTATACGAATCAGCACACTCTGAAAGGAAAATACGAGTTTGAAGGCAAGGGACTCCATACCGGGCGCAAAGTCCATATGATGGTGGAGCCGGCACCAAAGAACTTTGGAATACAGTTCAAACGTTCCGATTTGGGAGAAAGCGCTCCCCTGGTGGAGGCCTGTGTGGATTACGTAAGCGCCACCGCCCGCGGTACCACCCTTGACAAACAGGGAGTTACGGTTCTCACGCTGGAGCATCTCATGGGGGCTCTCTACGGAATGCACATAGACAACGCCCTTATTACCCTGGATGCCCCGGAAGTTCCGATCCTGGACGGAAGCGCCAAGCCTTACGCAGACGCTTTCTCAAAAGACGGTCTTCAGGAACAGAACGCTCCGAGGAAATATCTGGTGCTGGACCGCAAGGTTGTCTGCCGCAACGAGAAGGGGAGCGAGATGGTGGTCCTTCCGGACGATCATTTCTCAATCGACGTGATGATAGACTACAATTCCAAGGTAGTTGGCTGCCAATACGCAAGATATGAGATAGATACGGATTTCGTAAAGGAGATTGCCCCTTGCCGTACGTTTGTTTTCCTCCACGAGCTCGAGCCGCTTTTCAAGTACAATCTGATAAAAGGCGGAGACCTGGACAATGCACTTGTGATCGTTGAGAATCCGGTGCCTCAGGAAGAGTTGGACCGCCTGGCCGGAATATTCAACGTCAACAGGCTGGAAAGGGTGCCGGAAGGCTATCTGTCCCATACGTCGCTGAGATTCCAGAACGAATGTGCAAGACACAAACTGCTGGATGTCCTCGGCGATTTCTCCCTGGTGGGCTATCCTATCAAGGGAAAGGTGATTGCCTACAAGAGCGGACATTCCATAAATTCAACCATTGCGCGTGAACTCCGCACCTTGGCACTCAAGCAGTTCCGCCGCCGCTGGAACGAACAATAAGATTATTTTTAAATTCTGAAAAAATGGATATTGAGAAAATCAAGGAAGTTAAACAGAGACTTTCCGTTGCTCCGAAGTATGACCCGGATGCAGAACCAGTTTATGACGTGCTTGGAATCCAGAAGCTTCTTCCTCACCGCCCACCATTCCTGATGGTGGACAGGATCATTGAGGTTGAGCCGGATGCAATCGTCGGCATCAAGACCATAGGCGTTAACGAGTATTACTTCAGAGGGCATTTCCCTACGGAGCCTGTAGTTCCTGGAGTTTTGCTGGTTGAGGCAATGGCTCAGGTTGGAGGTATCCTGGTTCTCCGCAGTGTGGATGAACCTGAAAGATATTCAACTTACTTTGCCAAGATAGACGGCTTCAAGTTCCGCCGCAAGGTGGTTCCTGGAGACGTGGTAACCTTCAAACTCATCATCACCCAGCCTCTGGAGCACTCTCTGGTTTGCATGAGAGGAAAGGCTTGGGTTGGCAATTCCGTTGCCTGCGAGGGAGATATGGTAGCACAGGTAATCAAGAACAAGTAACATCAAATAAGCTATAGAATGGAAAACGCAAATGTCCATCCGAATGCAAAAATCGGTAAGAACGTTGTTATAAGCCCTTTTGTCACGATCGCTGAGCATGTCGAAATAGGTGACAACTGCTGGATCGGCCCTTGCGCCGCAATCAACGATTACGTAAAAATCGGAAATAACTGCAAGATCTTCAACGGCGCCGTAATCGGCGGCCTTCCTCAGGACCTCAAGTTCCAGGGAGAGGAATCTTATGTGGAGATAGGAAACAACGTAACAATCAGGGAATATTGTACGATTAGCCGCGGTACTGCCGCCAGTGGAAAGAACAAGACAGTCATCGGTGACGATACCTTCCTGATGGCATATGTTCACGTGGCTCACGACTGTCGTATCGGTAGCCATTGTATCCTCGTTAGTTACGTAGGCCTTGCTGGTGAGACTGACGTGGATGACTGGGCAATTATCGGAGGCTCTTCCGCAGTTCACCAGTTCACACATATAGGAACTCATGCCATGATTTCCGGAGGCTCCTTCCTCAGCAAGGATGTTCCTCCATATTCTATCGTTGGAGACCGCCCTGTTACTTTCTCCGGAATCAATGTGGTTGGACTTCGCAGAAGGGGTTTCACTATGGAGCAGATAGACAGGATGAGAGACGTTTACAGGATAATCTACATGAACGGCCTGAACGTTTCCGACGCCTGCCGTGCCGCAGAAGCCGAGCTTCCTGATTCTCCGGAAAAGAGAACAATACTGGATTTCATCGAGAACAGCAAGAGGGGCATCGTAAGGTATAATCCGCTCAAATCTACTTCAGAGTAGCGATGCGGCTGTTGCTCAGCAGCGCATATTTTCCTCCGGTTGAGTATTTTGCGGCGATAGCAAAATACGGGGGAGCGTTGGTTGAGGCCTGCGAGAACTATCAGAAGCAGTCTTGGCGCAACCGTTGCACCATTCTCACTGCAAACGGAAAGATGAACCTGAATATCCCCGTCCTGCGTGGCGGGGATGATTGTACCCACAGCCTTCCCATAACCTCAATAGAAATAGATTACCAGGAAAACTGGCCAATCCGCCATCTCAGGGCTATGGAGGCCGCCTACAGGAATTCCCCTTTCTTCGAGTATTACATAGACGATATATCGGCGATCCTGCTGAAAAAGGAAAAGAGCCTTTTCCAGCTTAACCTGTCTCTGACCAAACTGCTTCTGAAGTTTTGCGGAATCAAGGCTGAATTGGGTCTTACAGAGGATTTTGTCGCCGATTATAAAGATACTGCGGTGGATCTGAGAAACCGCATCCATCCAAAGAGCAAGCTTCCTTCGCTGATGAAGGAATGGGGCATAGAAAAACCCTGGTGGCAGGTTTTTGCTCCCCAGGGTTTTGTCTCAGGTCTCAGCGTAGTGGACCTTCTTTTCAACGAAGGGCCTAACGCCATTTCCTTCCTTGTCTAGAATCTCCAGCCGAAAGTTGCCAGAACTTTTACGTTTGAGCGCTCCATAGTTGTAAAACTTGGGTCGCCCAGAACATATTCTGCTGCAGGCTCGGTGTCCATGAAAGGAACGGTGCTCTTCTTCAGACTGGCTGCAACTGCAAGGTCCAGGTAGAAACCGCCTCCGAATGTCATTCCCACGCCGAAGCTTCCGGTGTAGTTCTTGATTGCGGTATTCATCAGATCCTTCTTGATACCGTTATCGGCATACTGGAATCCGGCTCTCAGAGCAACATTCTGGACAGGATAAACCTCGGCTCCGATCCTGAGCTTGTTGGCCATCTTGAAATTGTCTGTGATCCATTCGTTTTCAGCCTTGAAGTCTGAATAGTCGTAAGGGTTGCTGTCGTGACGGTTGCGTAACCTTGTCTGTGAAGGGTTGCTTCCCTCGTAGTCAAGGCTTATGCTTCCTCCCTTGAATACGGTAGCAAAGCCGACATTGTAATGGAACGGGGTGTTGACGCGGTAATCATAAACTCCCTCAGGAGAGTGCAGACTTGCCTTGTATCCATCGTCGAATGAAACGTCGGTATCCCAGTAGTACTTGTCAGTCAGAGCGTACCAGGTAGGGGTGGAAACGCTGGCTCCAACCCTGAAATTATAACTTGGTGCCCAGATGAATCCGAACTTGAGGTTGATACCTGTTCCGGTTGTACGGAGATTGTAATACTGGTCAAGGTATTCGAAATGACCGTCCACATCAGCATAGGAAGTGGTATTGTCTTCAGAGTACTTCTCCTCAACCTTGTTCCATACTGTGAACATTCCAATGTTCATTCCTACATAGAACTGGTCGCTGAAATTCATTCCGAAGTTAAGGTCATACTCTCCGATAGAGCCATAGCTCTTTCTGGAAATCAGCTGGGATGAGTTGTAACCGTCCACATCGATTGAACTTGTAGGGTAGAACATGTCTCCACTGCCGGTCTTTACGGTATCCAGAAGGCTGCCGTTCCAACCCAGGACAACTGGCCAGTAATAGCTTCCGTAGCTGAAAGGATCAGGAGTGGCGGTATCGTCAAAATCTGAACCGTTGAATCCGCTCTTGTTTGCCATTCCGGCAAGTCTCCAGGTGTAACTGTCGTCAACCTGGTTTGCGCCTGCCTTTACGGTAGCATTGAAATTATTGTGCTTGTTGTAGGAAAAACCTAAGGATATGCTGCGTACACCTCCCCTTTGTCCAGTATTCATAACGGCTACGCCACCGATGTTGGCAATGCCGAAAGTGGCACGGTTGGCGCTGGTTCCCACTCCCAGATATTTAGTGTCGGTTTTAACACTGGTAACGGCAGGGGTAAATGAGAACTCGTTGAACTTGAATACGGCAGAAGCTGCCGGGTTGATGGAAATTGCGCCCATATCTCCGCCGAGGGCTGTCATGGCGTTACCCATGGCAACACTTCTTGCCGTACCCTCCCTCTGGAAGTCGGACAGCTCGTAGGCCGTTGATATGCTCTGGCCGAAAACCTGGCCAAGCGCAACAGTGCATACAGCTAACGCTGTTAGAATAATCCTTTTCATAGTATCCGTCAATTAAATAATATCCTTAATGATTACCTTCTGGTGGAAGATCCGCCTGAACGTGAGCTGCCACCACCGCTGGAATGTCCTCCGCCGGATGAGTAACCTCCGCCGGATGAGTAACCTCCGCCTGAACGGCTGCTTCCTGAAGAGTAGCTTCCGCTGGAAGTTGAACGGCTGCTACCTGAAGAATAGGTTCCGCTGGAAGATGAGCGTCCGCTTCCTGATGAATAGCTTACGCTGGAACGTCCGGAAGAGCTGGAACGGGATGTTGAAGCCCTTCTAGAAGGAGTTGAGCTCTGCCTGTAAACAGTACCGGTGCTATGGCCGGATCTGGACATTGAAGGTCTGCCGGTGCTTGCTCCGCTTCTGGTAGAAACCGCATTGCGGTTGGTTACAGTGCCACGGTTGGTTGCTGTTCCGTATCTTACACCTCCGTTAGAGCTGCGGCTCATGGTAGCGTTGCGTGAAGAAGAAGAACTGCGGCTGACTGCAGCATTGCGGTGAGGAGCTACGTTACGGTTGGTTGTAGCGTTGCTTCTGGAAATGGTACCTCTGGAGTTACTCCTTACATTTCCTACGGTAGGGGTTCTGCGGTAAGAGCTGCCTACAGCCCTATGTCCGGCGTTGTTCCTTGGAGTGATGCCAGTTGCGCGTCCCATATTCACGCCTCCACGGCCGTTGACTCCGCCTCTACGGGTATAGTACCTGCCGTAGTCATTGTAGTGGTGGCCTGGTCTGTGCCATCCGTGATGCCTGTAAGGGTAGCTGTAATAAGGCCTGTAATACCACGGGTCGTGCCATCCCCACCCCCAGGAATAATAGGAATATGGATAATACCATCTGTCCCAATAGTTCCAGCCGTATCCCCATGGATCGTGCCATCCCCATCTCCAGCTCCACCAGTCGTTCCAATAAATGGCACTGTGGTAGCCGTAGCGGTAGCCATAGTAATGGTAGTTCCAGTTCCAAGCGAACGGGTTGTACCAAGCCAGATCCCAAGGATCGATTACAACGTTTACGGTGTAGGTCGGACTGTCAAATTTTCTCAGTCTTGCCTCATAGCTCTCATCGTCATCTGCAATGACGTAGGTTGTCTGAGGGTTGTATTCTACGTTAACAATGTTTTCGTCGCCGACAAAAATTGTGTCTGTATAACCGGTCTGGGAGGCGAATACGTTGCTATTGGAGTTCAGTATCGCCGTAGTCCGGGTCTTGAGCTGATTAACATTCTGACCTGATGAGACCGTTGTGTGGGTAGTCGGGCTCACCTGCTCAGAAGCACCAGGAACTGCATCGGAGGAGGTGTAATAGATACTGTTCATATATCCTCCGTTGCCGTTTGCAGAGTAGGTACCTGTTCCACAAGAAACAAGTGCCAGACTTACTGCAACTAAGATAGATACGCTAATGTTTTTCATTGTTGCCTCCTGCGTTAAATAAATTTTGTATTTTTGTGCGGTTCAATTTTAAAACAAATATAATCAAAAATTATTCCAAAGATTGAAGGGTATGGCTAAACAGATAACGTCAAGACAGGAAAACTACTCTCAATGGTATAACGATCTGGTCGTAAAGGCCGGACTGGCAGAAAATTCCGCTGTCAGGGGATGTATGGTGATCAAGCCGTGGGGCTATGCTATCTGGGAGAAGATGCAGCGCCAGCTGGACAAGATGTTCAAGGAAACCGGTCACGAGAACGCATATTTTCCTCTTTTCATCCCGAAATCCTTCCTGAGCAAGGAGGCGGAGCATGTTGAGGGATTCGCGAAAGAATGTGCCGTGGTAACCCACCACAGGCTTATGACCAATCCGGATGGTCCGGGCGTAGTGGTTGACCCGTCTGCAAAACTTGAGGAAGAACTGGTCGTAAGGCCGACATCTGAAACAATAATATGGAACACATATAAGAACTGGATTAGTTCCTACAGGGACCTTCCGATTCTTGTTAACCAGTGGGCTAACGTAGTAAGGTGGGAGATGAGAACCCGTCTTTTCCTGCGTACGGCAGAGTTCCTGTGGCAGGAAGGCCATACGGCTCACGCCACTCAGGCCGAAGCCATCGCTGAGACAGAGAAAATGGTGGGAGTATATGCGGATTTCGCCCGCAACTATATGGCTCTTCCGGTTATCGTGGGACACAAGACAGAGAGCGAGAGATTTGCCGGAGCTCTGGATACCCTCTGCATCGAGGCTATGATGCAGGACGGAAAGGCCCTTCAGGCGGGAACATCCCATTTCCTGGGCCAGAACTTCGCCAAGGCGTTTGACGTGAAATATCAGAGCAAGGACGGCGCTCTTGAATATGTATGGGCTACATCCTGGGGAGTTTCCACAAGGCTCATGGGTGCTCTGATCATGGCTCACGGAGACGACAACGGTCTGGTTCTCCCTACAAATCTGGCTCCTATCCAGGTGGTTATGGTTCCAATCTTCAACAAACCGGAGCAGCTGGATGCGGTTCTGGAAAAGATGCGCTCCATCAAGGCCGGCCTGGAAAAGCTGGGTATAAGCGTAAAGATCGACGACAGGGAAAACGTACGCAGCGGTTTCAAGTTTGCCGAGTGGGAACTGAAGGGTGTTCCGGTGAGACTTGCCATCGGTCCTCGTGACCTGGAGAACAATACCGTTGAAGTTGCCCGCAGGGATACCCTCACCAAGGAGAGCCTCAGCTGCGACGGCATAGAGGACAACGTAAAGAACCTGCTGGACGAGATAGAGAAGAATATTTACACCAAGGCTCTGGCCTTCAGGGATGAGCACATCATCAAGGTTGATACTTGGGATGAATTCAAGACACAGATCGAGAAGGGCGGATTCCTTCTCTGCCACTGGGATGGTACTGCCGAGACCGAGGCGAAGATCCAGGAGGAGACCAAGGCAACCATCCGTTGCATCCCGATCGATTCCTGCGTATGCGAGGAAGAGGGCAAATGCGTATACAGCGGCAAGCCTTCTCATCGCAGGGTAGTATTTGCAAGAGCATATTAACAGACACTAAGACAATAGATTAAGATATGGACAACGACCAGCCTTTGTCGCCCAACAAGCAATTGGTTGAGGCGCTCAGTGGAAAATCCAACACCAAGTCCCTGATATTTGACAGGGCCCTGGAAGTCTTCAACAGCCTTAAGGAATTGCTGGCTGAAATCAGCAACGACCTGGACGAGGCTCTGGATGAGATCAAAGATTCCGGCAAAGTGCTCAGCCGACGCGTTAAATTGGAGTACAGGGACAAGGGAAAACTGGAAGCTGAGGTGAGGTTCGCCGACGATGTCCTGGTGTTCAGCCTTCTTCCGGACGTTTACCAGTTTGACAAGGATCACGCAGTTTGGAAGAATCCTTACTCCACACAGGAGAAGTTCAATACCTACTGCGGAGTGATTACCGTCCACAATTTCCTTTACGAATCCGTTAAACTAAACCGTGATTGCGACCCTGGTTATCTGGTAGCCAGGCTGTTCATCAACCGTGAGGGATTTTTCTTCGTTGAGGGAAAGCGGCAGCCTAGAAACAAGATTTCCGATTTCGGAAAGGTGATGCTGGACAAGAAGGAGCTCCGCGATTTTGTGGAGAACGCCATGCTATACGCCATCAGTTTCGACCTTCTGGTTCCGCCGTTCGAGAATGTGAAGAGCATTACCGTGGGAGACAAGGATTCTGATGATTACAGGATTCCTACCGGAAAACGTAATGGTTTCGGCTATAACACCGACGATGTTTTGAATGACTAGGAAGTTCTACATATTGCTTTTGGCCCTGACTTTGGGCTTGTTCTGCCAGAGTGCCCATTCCCAGGTTAAAATCGGATTCTGGGGAGACACTATCCGTAACAAGAAGGTGGAACCTATCCAGAGCGGGTTGAGCAAGGAGCAGGAACTTGTAAGGCTGATTGGCCTGAACTTCCCGACTCCTGAACCTGACTATGGGGGACCTTCTCCAAAGTTCTGGACCATAGGCCTTAATGATGAACTTATCTTTTCGCAGGTTTCCCTTACCAACTGGGCGGCCGGAGGTAGCGGTTCCATCGCCTTCAACGCTTACTTGAACGGTATGGCCAACTACGCCAAGGGCAAGATCTTCTGGGATAACCGTGCCCAGCTGGGCTACGGCTTTGTCCAGAACTATGATGTGGGATACCGCAAGAGCGAGGACCGCATAATCCTGGACAGCAAATGGGGATATCAGGCCTACAAGAAGATTTACTTCTCCGCCTTTATGAACTTTAAGAGCCAGTTCTCTCCCGGATTCGACTACAACAAGAACAACGAGGCCAAGATGAAGTCCAAGTTCCTGGCTCCAGGTTATCTCACAGTCGGTTTGGGTATGGACTGGAAACCGGGCAACGGTAAGGTTTTCTCTCTCAACTTTGCTCCTCTTACGGGAAGTATGGCGATAGTAGCCGCAGACAGCGCCCTGAGAGTCAAGTACGGCAACAAGTACAACCGGCCTGTCCGCTGGGAACTGGGAGCCCAGCTAAAGGCCGTCTTTTCAAAGGCCCTGACCAAGGACTTCAAGGTCGCATCTCAGCTGTCCCTCTTCTCCGACTACATGGGAACTCCTTCCAACATAGTGGTTTACTGGGACGTGCAGGCAGACTACACTCTCAACAAATATTTCAAGGCATCGCTGAGGACCAACCTCATCTACGATGACAAGATCAAGATTGCAAACAAGGAAGGGCATGAGGCCGCCCGAGTCCAGTTCAAGGAGATATTCGGCCTCAGTTTCTCCTACACAATAGGAACATATAAGAAATGAGCACTGTTTCTGAGAAAGTTGCTTCATTTCTGTCCCGGCAAAAGATTTCAGGTTCTTTGCTTCTGGCAGTAAGCGGGGGTGTCGATTCTTCCGTGATGACTCACGCTGTTTTTGAACTTAGAAACGAGTTCAAAAGGATAGGGGTTGCCCACGTGAATTTCCATCTCAGAGGAGAAGACAGCGACCGTGACCAGGAATTTGTCCGTAATCTGGCCCAGAGATACGGCTTTGACTTCTTTACCGCTGATTTTGACACTCTTGCATACGCCAGGCAGCATAAGCTTTCAGTGGAAATTGCAGCTCGCCAGCTCCGTTATACCTGGTTCAGGGAATTGGCGGAGAAGGAAGGCTTTCACACCTTGCTTACAGCCCACAACGCTGATGACAACGCTGAAACCCTGCTTCTGAACCTTGTCAGGGGGACGGGCCGCCAGGGGCTTGGAGCCATCCGCCCGTTCGGGAAGCTGGACAACGGCAATTTGCGTGTGGCGCGTCCGCTGCTAAGTGTTGAACGTTCTGAGATTGAGGCTTATGCAAAGGAAAACAATCTTTCATTCTGCATAGACAGGACAAACTCCCAAAGCGAGTATTCCAGAAACAAGGTCCGAAACTGTGTGATGCCGTACCTGAAGGAAATCAATCCTTCCGTCATCTCGACTCTTGGCAAAGACATTTCGAGATTCAGGGAGATGAACGCTGAGGTTGACAAACTCGTGGCCGCAAAAGTTGAAACCCTTCTTGTAAAGACGGAACAGCCAAAAGGCGGAATTGTTGAAGCTCTGAGAGATAAATATTTGGTTTTCAGGGCTTCTGCAGAGAGGCTCCGTGAAACTGAGAGCAAGGGTTTCTATATTGCGGAACTGCTCAGGCGATTTGGCATCCCTCTGAACGAAGATGAGTTGGATAGTATTGCCTCTTGCCTTGAGGCCGAAAGCAGTACAACCAGAACCATAAGGCTTGACCATCATATTGCCACGATAGAAAGAGGGGAACTGAGACTATACGGCATTCCTGATAATGCCGATGAGCCTATAGAACTTAAAGGTCCTGGCGTATATTCATTCGGCCCGTTCACGGTAATAGTGGAAGAAAAAGATGCGTTGTCTCTGGGCAGGGGAGTGAGTTCGCTGGATGCTGACAAAGTGCATTTCCCTCTGGTTTGCAGGACAATGCAGGAAGGAGACAGGTTCTCTCCGTTTGGCCTGAAAGGGAGCAAGAAAGTTTCAGATTTTCTCAACTCCAGAAAAGTGGATCTGCTTTTCAAGAACATCCTTCCTGTCCTGACAGAAAAAGACGGAAGCATTGTCTGTCTTCCGTCTTTAGAAATCGATGACCGTTTCAAGGTCACATCGCAGAGCAAAAAAGTGCTGACTGTATCAGCCCAAGTCTGCTAGTAGCTGAACTCGTAGTTGTAAGGCATTCTCACGTAGGTCTTTACGCCATTGTTTTCTTCAATGTCCTTGAGAATCTGCTCTGCCTGTGAAACGTTCTTCTTTCCGAAGATCTTCTTCAGGAGGGTTTCTTCTCCGCTGCCGGAGAAGCTTTCCATCATCATTTCCATCTGGGTCTTTACCCTTGGATACTCTACAACCTGGTAGTCTGAGGCATTCACAAGGTTAGCGGTATACTTGATTGCGTCTTCGATTCCGCCGATTTCGTCAACGATGCCAACCTGGACACCCTGGGTTCCGGTCCACACTCTTCCCTGGGCGATGGAATCCACCTGGGCGACAGTCATATTCCTTCCGTCTGATACGATGTTCATGAACTTGGTGTAGATCTGCTCAATGAATGTCTGGGTGTAGGCTTGTTCCTCCTCGTCCATAGGGCGGCTCAGGTCACCGGCCGTGGCATGCTTGTGGGTTCCAAGCTGTACTGCGTTGATTTTCAGATGTTCCTTGAGGCCCTTTGCATAGTTGAAAGCCAGGGAGAATACTCCGATGGAACCGGTGAGAGTGGTCTTGTCCGAGAAGATATGCTTTACCTGGGCTGAAATCCAGTATCCGCCGCTGGCAGCATACTCGCCGAAGGAGCATACGATAGGTTTTTCAGCAGCAAGCTTCTGGAGAGCTTCTCTCATCAGCTCGGCAGCCTGGGCGTCTCCGCCAGGAGAATTCACCCTGAATACAACTGCATCGATTTTGTCATCCTTGCGGATCTTCTCCACCTCGCGCACGAACTTGGTGGCGGCAATTCCGCTTCCGTTCATCGCAATCTCGCCTTCGGCATAGAGAACAGCAATCTTTTTATCTCCTTTCAGCTTGTTCCCCAGACTCTTGGCATAATTCGAAATGGTTATCACATTCAAGTCTTCTTCCTTTTCAACGCCTACAAGTCCGCAGATCTTCTGGCTATATTCGTCTGTGGTAAGAGTTTCGTCAACCAGGTTGAATTCCTTGGCAGACTTGGCGGTTCCTATCTTCAGGTTGTCAATAGCATCGTTGAGAACCTGAGGGTCCAGGTTGCGGCTTTTACAGATGGCTTCCGAGAAACACTCCCAGATTGAGTTGAGCATTTCCATATTCTGCTGGCGGTTCTCAGGGCTGATATCGTTTTTGATGTACTGCTCGGCGGCTGCCTTGAACTTGCCGTGGCGGATAAGCTGGAACTCCACTCCAAGCTTGTCCAGAGCGTCTTTGAAGAACATCATGCTTGCACCCAGTCCCTGGATTGGCATTAAGCCTTCGTTATGAATATAGACCTTGTCTGCCACGCTTGCAACGTAGTATCCGCCAAGCGAATAGTTTATTCCGTACGCAACGATCGGCTTTCCGCAGTCGTGGAATTTCACGAGGGCATTCCTGAGCTCTTCCAAATTGCTCAGTCCGCTGTTTACCGTTCCTTTGTCGGTGATCAGAATCATAGAGACTCTGTTGTCCTCAGCTGCTTTCTCGATTGACCTTATTGCATCATAGATGCCGAGGGAAGCCTTTGGCATGCTCAAGAAAGGAATACCAAGGTCTGCGGACACTCCCTCCTGTGTTCTCTCTCCAATAGCCTCGGAGAGGTCGATTTTCAGGATAGAACCGTTCTTTACTGTAGGAATGGATTCAGAAGATGCTCCTGCACTCATCAGGGCGCCAATGAGCATAAAGAAAAGAATCAGGTTCAGAATCATGGCCACAAGACATCCAAGCAGTGCGGCCAGAAAGGTTTTCCAAAAATTCATATCGGTGAGTTTTTAATTATTTCCGCTAATAAGACGTAAAGGTAGGGGAATTAACTACAAAATCAAAGGATTTGTTATATTTGTATGATAGGAAAAAATCATCCAGGACGATTATGAAAAGAGTATTTCTGCTTCTTGCATTTTTGGGCTTGTCAGTTGCTCTGACAGCTCAGAAACATATCAGAATCAACTATGTGGGATATCTCCCGAAATCGGTGAAAGTGGCTGTGTATTTTGAGGAAAAGAGTGCCGACACTCCGCTTACGGATGCGGAGAAGGCGGCGGTGAAAGTTGCGGCATCCGGTCAGACGGCGTGGAGCAGAAGGCCTAAGGAGGTTTCTATGTCAAATCCTAAGGCACAGCTTGGCGGGGGAGAAGAGTTCGTAATTTTCGATGCTGTGACGGACCTTCCTGTTTTCAGCGGAATAGCAACTCCCGCAGACCCTTCCAAGTGGGTGATGAAAGAGGCCTACAGGCTGAATTTCTCAGCTTTCGAGAAACCTGGCGGATATTATATAAGATTCAAGGGAGCTTATTCTCCGGTCTTCAAGATAGGGGCGGACGTGTATGATGGAGCGGCCGACATTCTGCTCTATTACATGAGGCAGCAACAGTGCGGCTACAACCCGTTCACGGACACTCTCTGCCATCAGTTGGACGGCTACATCGTGGACCATCCTGAGAGGAACGGAGAGAGGATAGATGTTCGCGGAGGCTGGCATGATGCGTCTGATTACCTTCAGTATCAGACTACCAGCGCAACGGCTACTTACCACATGATGTTCGCCTGGAAGTGGATTGAGGACAAGAGCATTTTCGCGGACCGATATCAGGCAGACGGAAAACCGGGAGCCAACGGAGTGCCTGACATTCTTGACCAGGCCCGCTGGGGATTGGACTGGATGGTGAGGATGAACCCGGAAGACAGGGTGATGTTCACCCAGATCGCCGATGACAGAGATCACATAGGATTCAAGCCGCCACAGTTTGACACTGCTGACTACGGCTGGGGTCCCGGCAACGGACGTCCGGTGTATTTCCTTACCGGCAAGCCTCAGGGAATGGGCAAGTTCGGAAAGAACCGCACAACCGGAGTGTCTTCCGCAGCCGGAAAATTCGCTTCCACATTTGCTATGGGAAGCGATGTCTTCTCCGCGATAGACCCGCAGTTTGCAAAGAAGATTGCCGCCAAGGCGGTTCCGGCATACGAATATGCCAAGGAGTTCCCTGGCAACACCCAGACCGCCTGCTACATTTCCAGATACTTCTACGAGGAAGACACCTGGGTGGATGACGTGGAACTGGCAGCAGCCACTCTCTATGCAACCACCAAGAATCCTGTATATCAGGAAGAGGCAGACTATTACGGAGAGCAGGAGCCTGTTTCTCCGTGGATGGAGCTCGGAAGGGGAAGGCATTACCAGTTCTATCCTTTCATAAACCTCGGCCACTTCCTTCAGGCAGAAAGCGGAGACGAGGCTCTGAGGCTGAAATACACCGAGTTTATGAAGGAAGGCCTGCAGGACCTCAGAGACAGGGCGGCGGACGAACCTTTCATGCACGGCGTCCCTTACCTGTGGTGCTCGAACAACCTTACCAGCGCCGCCGTCACCCAGGCGCAGCTTTACCGCAGACTCACCGGAGATAAGACCTATGAAGAGATGGAGGCGGCTTTGAGAGACTGGCTGTTCGGCTGCAACCCGTGGGGAGTGTCTATGATAATCGGCTATCCTAAAGGCGCTTACCTTCCGACTCGTCCACATTCTGCCTTCACTGAGGTACACAGGGAGATAACCGGAGGCCTGATTGACGGACCGGTTTACAACTTCATATTCGCTTCCAGGGCAGGCGGCGGACTCAGGGAACCGGACGAGACTCCAAACCTGAACAGGGGAATAGCAGTTTATCATAATGATATCGGCGACTATGCCACCAACGAGCCTACCATGGACGGAACGGCCGGACTGACTTATTACTTCGCGACACTTGAGCAGGAAGGAAACCGCCAGAAGAAGGAATACAGTCCGTCCACAGCAAAAGCTGTCAAGGACCAATATGGTGCCATCCGCCGAATAGATCCTACCAAGAAAGAAATCTATCTTATTTTCTCAGCAGACGATATGTTCAACGGCGGAGAGAAAATCCTCAAGCAACTGGCCAAGGAAAAGGTAAAGGCCTCGTTCTTCTTTACCGGAAACGCTCTTCGCAAGCCTGAGTTCCAGGAAATTATCCAGCAGATAGTAAGTGAGGGCCACTATGTCAGCGGCCATTCGGACAAGCATCTTCTGTACGCTCCTTGGGACGGAAACAGAGACTCTATGCTTATAAGCAAAGACAGCATACTTGCCGATATCCGACTCAACGCAAAGGAACTTGAGAAGTTCGGCGTTATGCAGAGCCAGTCCAGGTATTTCCTTCCTCCTTACGAGCATTATAACACGGAGTCTGTGAATATACTCTCCAGAGCTGGTTACATCCCTATCAACTACACTCCTGGAACAGCTACTCCTGCAGACTATACCATTCCTTCAATGAGTTCATACGTAGAGGCACAGAAACTGATAGACCGTCTCTACGCATTTGAGGCCAAGAGCAATCTCAACGGCGCTATCATACTGATCCATCCGGGAATAGAGGAATCCCGCCCTGATTCAGAGAGGCTCTACAACCGCGTGAGGGAAATCGTGATGTACCTGAAGAAAAAAGGCTATACTTTCAAGACCTTCAAAGATCTCTAATATGTACAAGATAGTTGACAAGCAGCAGCTGACACCTCTGATCTACTCGCTTTGGGTGGAAGCTCCAAGGATTGCCAAAAGTGCAAAGCCGGGGCAGTTCCTCATCGTCCGTCCGTCTGACAACGGAGAGAGAGTCCCGCTTACAATATGCGATTACGACGCTGGGAAGGGAACAGTGCGGATAGTCGTGCAGATAGCTGGAGTTTCCTCCAGCAAGATCTGCAAGATGAACGTTGGAGATTTCCTCTGCGATGTAGCCGGCCCGCTCGGCAAACCGTCTGAGTTCATGGATATTCCGTACGAGGAGCTGAAGAACAGACGCTACCTGTTTGTGGCAGGCGGAGTAGGGGCCGCACCCGTTTATCCTCAGGCGATGTATCTGCACAAGGCAGGAGCCCACGTTGATGTGATCATCGGAGCTAGGAACAAGGACCTTATCATAATGGAAGACGAGATGAAACAGGCCTGCTCAAACCTTTACATCTGCACCGACGACGGTTCAAAGGGCGAGAAGGGAGTCGTGACCTTGCTTATGGAAAGGCTGGGAAACAATTACGATATGTGCGTGGCTATCGGCCCGATGATAATGATGAAGTTTGCAACCCTCACGGCAAAAAAGATCAACCTTCCGATTACGGTGAGTCTCAATACATTGATGGTGGACGGAACCGGTATGTGCGGAGCTTGCAGGGTGAGTGTTGCAGGGAAGACGATGTTCGCCTGCGTGGACGGGCCGGAATTCAACGGCTACGATGTGGACTTTGACGAGGCTATGCGTCGCCAGACTCTTTACCGCAAGCAGGAGCAGGAGGCCAACGCCGCCGCAGGACTGGAGTTTAAAAGATAGGTTATGGCAAACAAGATAGACAGGGTTCCGGTAAGGGAACAAGATCCGAAGGTCCGGGCAACGAACTTTGAAGAAGTATGCTACGGGTACAATGCACAGGAAGCTCAGTTGGAGGCCTCCAGATGCCTGGGCTGCAAGAAGCCTCGCTGCGTTGACGCCTGTCCTGTAGGCATAAAGATTCCGGCATTCATACACCAGGTTCTGGAAGGAGATTTCAGGGCCGCTTTCAGCACAATCTCTGAAGACAGTTCTCTTCCTGCGATCTGCGGAAGGGTTTGCCCTCAGGAAACCCAGTGCGAGGGCAGCTGCATACTCGGTGTCAAAGGACAGCCGGTATCAATCGGAAAACTCGAGAGATTTGTCGCCGATTATGCTAGGGAGCAAGGGGAAAAGGCTGAAGATTGCCATAAACAGAGTTCCGGAGCAAAGGTTGCCATTGTAGGCAGCGGACCGGCCGGACTGGCCTGTGCATCAGACCTTGCCAAACTTGGATATGATGTGACGATATTCGAGAGCCTGCACAAGGCTGGCGGAGTTCTCACATACGGAATCCCGGAGTTCAGGCTTCCAAAGAAAGCCGTTGTCGAGAAGGAAATCCAGAATCTTCTGGATATGGGCATCAAGATAGAGACAGATGTTTTTGTGGGACGAACTGTGACCATAGATGACCTTATGGACAAGGAAGGCTTCAAGGCGGTGTTCGTGGGAACAGGCGCTGGACTTCCTCTTTTCCTCGGCATTCCGGGAGAGAACCTGAACGGGGTTTTCTCGGCTAACGAATATCTTACCAGAAACAATCTGATGCAGGCTTTCAGCAAGGATAGCGACACTCCTATTTTCCAGGCGAAGAAAGTCTGTGTTGTAGGTGGCGGAAACGTGGCGATGGATGCCGCAAGAACCGCACTCAGGCTTGGAAGTGAAGTGACAATAGTATATCGCAGAAGCGAAAAGGAACTTCCCGCACGTGCAGAAGAGGTTCATCACGCAAAAGAGGAAGGCATCAACTTCCAGCTTCTTACAAATCCTGTGGAAGTCCTCGGCGATGAAAACGGATGGGTTAGGGGAATACGCTGCATCCGCATGGAGCTCGGCGAACCGGACGAGAGCGGACGCAGAAGCCCTGTTCCGGTGGAAGGTTCTGAGTTTGACATAGAGGCTGATGCTTTGATAGTCGCCTTGGGCACCAAGATCAACCGCCTGATTGCCGATACTACTCCTGGCCTTGAGACCGACCGCAAGGGCAGGCTTGTGACCACGGAAACCGCAACCAGCCGAAAGGGCGTCTTCGCAGGCGGAGATGTCGTTACAGGAGCGGCAACCGTAATACTCGCGATGGGAGAGGGCCGCAAGGCCGCCAAAGCCATCCACGAATATCTGAAAGGCTAAAAACTTATATCTTTGCAACCATAAATTTTATCAAGAAATGGCACAAGTGCAGAAACCTAGCATTCCAAAGGGAACAAGAGACTTTTCTCCGGAGCAGATGGCCGGGAGGAATTACATATTCGACACAATCAAGAGCGTATTCAAGCAGTTTGGCTACAAACCGATAGAGACTCCTTCCATGGAAAATCTCTCCACGCTCCTGGGCAAGTACGGAGAAGAGGGCGACAAGCTCCTTTTCAAAGTGCTCAACAGCGGTGAGGCTTTTTCCGGGATTTCTGCCGATGACCTTCAGAAAGGAAGCAATGCCCTTAGTCTCAAGGTATGCGAGAAGGGCCTCAGATATGACCTTACAGTTCCGTTTGCAAGATATGTGGTCCAGCACCGCAACGAAATCACCTTCCCGTTCAAGCGCTACCAGATCCAGCCGGTATGGAGGGCTGACCGTCCCCAGAAAGGCCGTTACAGAGAGTTCTACCAGTGCGATGTGGACGTCATAGGCAGCAAGAGCCTTCTCAACGAGCTGGAACTCGTGCAGATTGTGGACAAGGTTTTCGGGAAATTCGGAATCAACGTCTGCATCAAGATAAACAACCGCAAGATCCTGGCCGGATTGGCAGAAGTTATGGGTTTCCCGGAGAAACTGGTGGAGATTACCATCGCGATGGACAAGATAGACAAGATCGGCCTCGATGCCGTAAAGGAGGAAATGCTTTCCGAGGGTGTCGACGAAAAAGGCTTCTCCATTCTGGAACCTGTGCTTTCTTTCATCGGCACCACCCGGGAAAAGATCGCTCTCATCAGCGATGTTGTAAGCTCAAGCGAAACCGGACGCAAGGGAGTGGAGGAACTTCAGACTCTGTTCAACTACATCGCTGAGGCAAATATTTCCCAGAAGGTGGAAATCGATCTTTCCCTTGCAAGGGGCCTGAATTATTACACCGGGGCTATCTTTGAGGTAAAGGCCCTGGATTTTGCAATAGGCAGCATCTGCGGCGGCGGAAGGTATGACAACCTCACCGGCATATTCGGCCTTCCGGATGTTTCAGGAGTGGGAATATCATTTGGAGCGGACCGTATCTACGATGTGCTTACAGGGCTTGACAAGTTCCCGCAGGAGGCAATCGGAGGAACAAGAGTGCTGCTGTCCAACATGGACGAGGCATCTGTCGCATATCTCCTTCCACTAGCCGGAAAACTCAGGGAAAACAATATAAACTGCGAGGTATATCCAGACTCAAGCAAGCTCAAGAAGCAGTTTGAATATGCAGAGAAAAACAATATTCCGTTCTTTATAATTGCCGGAGAATCAGAGGCTCAAGCTGGAACCGTCAATATCAAGAATCTGGAGACTGGAGAACAGTCCACTGTTTCCATCGCCGAGGCAGTTGCTTTTCTGGACAGATGAAGAAAAATTTGGTAATTAAGATTATTTAATTACCTTTGCAGCCCAATACCGCGGGGTAGAGCAGTTGGTAGCTCGTCGGGCTCATAACCCGGAGGTCGGATGGTTCGAGTCCTCCCCCCGCTACTAAGAAATGCCAGGCAATAGAGCCTGGCATTTCTTTTGCCCTTTTTTAATGGTTCATTCCCGTTCATATACGAGAATTATAACAAAAATGTTGCATTTTTTAAAATAGTGTGTAAATTTGTGCCCGATTTGCGTACGTGCGCCATTAGGCACATTTGTGAAAAAGAGAGAATATTTACTAAGTAATTAATATATTTTGAAAAAGCTGGTATTAATTCTACTGCTGTCCGTTTGCGGATTGTCAATGGCCTTCGCCCAGGAAAGGGAAACAGGTCATTTCGGCAGGCAGATATACTTCAAGAAGATGTATACTCTGCTGGATACTGCCTATAAAGACAACGCAAAGAATATGGCCTTCATTATGAATGAGATAGGCCGTATCGTAAAGGACCCACAGATGGGCATCTCAAAGATCTCCATCGTATCTTCCGCATCTCCTGACGGATACCACCTCCGTAATTTGAAGTATTCAAAGGAAAGGGCGGAGAGTATCATAAACCTGATTTCCGGAAAATATCCTGAGACGAAGAGTGTCTTTGAGGTAGTGTCCAAAGGTATTGACTGGGAGGGAGCCATACAGGTTGTAGAGGCTTCTGACGTCAAATATAAGGACGAAGTACTGAAAATACTCAGAGAGACTCCGGTCGAGGCAAAGAAGAATGGGGTCACAGTTTATCCTCGTCACGATCAGTTGTATCGCCTCAGAGGCGGAGTGCCTTACAAATGGTTGACCGAGAACTCTTTCAAGGAGTTGAGAAAGACCGTCGTCGAGGTTTGGTTCTGGAGGGAGATACCTGTACCGGCTCCTGCTCCGACACCTACACCAGAGCCGGAACCGGAACCTACACCAGAACCGGAACCTATCTTTGAGCAACCGGCTCCTGAGGTTCGTCTGCCTCAGCCTTGCTTCGCAGTAAAGACAAACTTCCTGTATGACTTTACCGCAACTCCTAACTTCGGTATCGAGATACCTATTAAAAATAAGTGGAGTATCGGAGCAAACTACACCTTCCCTTGGTGGGTTTGGAGTCATAATGCAAGAGCTTACCAGGCTCTGTACTGGGAAGTATATGCTAGACGCTGGCTGGGCAACCGCGAGAAGAAAGACGTTCTTTCCGGATGGTTCATCGGATTTAACGGCGGTGGCGGATATTACGATATCGAGCCACACCGCTCTCTTCCACACAGAGGATATCAGGGTTGGGGTCTGACCGCAAGTCTCGAAGCCGGTTATGCCGTTTATCTGAGCGACAGATGGAGCATGGAATTCTCCGTAGCTGCCGGATATGGCCATACAGACTATGCTAAGTACAAGGGTGTGCTTGATGACGAGCATCTTGTATGGCAGCATGATGACCACCGCGAGTATGTAGGACCAACTAAAGTAAACGCATCTCTTGTATACCTTATATATCATAAGGGCGACAAGGCCAAGAGAAAGCAACTTAGAGAACAAAGGAGGCACGAAAAATGAGAACAATGAACACACATTATATATATAGAATGCAGCGATTCATTCTTGTGGCAGCAATGCTTGTTGCCCTTGTTTCCTGCCAGAGGCGTCCTCTGGAGTATTTCTACAAGCCGGAGGCCAAGATTATCCTCAAGGTTGACTGGACAGACTTCCCTGAGAAGCCTACCGGAATGACCGTTTTCCTCTTCAAGGACGGCGAGACTGGACAGGCTTTCTCTACCTCAGAGGTTGACCAGACAGAACTTAACGTTACAGCCGGCCGTTACAAGCTGTTCGTAATGAACCAGTCAATGACAGAGTTCGGAGGTATTACCTTCAAGGATATGTATTCTTATGAAAATGCAGAGGCGGTCATCTCCAAGGTTGCTTCCAAGTGGTACGCTATTATGAAGGGTGTGATAGCATCACAGGAGGGTGACGAACTGCCAGGTGTCGGCTCACAGCCTGAAGACCTGGGTATTGCCATCGCCGAGGAGTTTACCATTTCGGAGGATGAGGTGAAAGAGTTTAACTACCAGTACGCCAAGTGGCGCAAGGGTAAGGGCAAGCAGGATGGAGACGGCGAGGCTGCAGACGATGCGCCTGTCGACAAGGACGCTCCTGCACTCAGAACCATTTCCGCAGTTGCACACAACGTGGTTTCAAGACTTCACGTGAAGATTTACTTCCATAACATTCCTACCCTGTATTCAGTAAGAACTTCTATGGAAGGTCTGGCTGACTCTTACATGATTACCCAGAAAACCACTTCAAGCCGTACTGTTGCACAGCTTATGGAAAAATGGGACATTCATGTAACCAGCGCAGACGGAGTTGACGGTTATGTCGAGACTACAATCCACACCTTCGCCCTTCCTGACGGAGTGACTTCCGTTGCCCAGAGAGATCCTCGGGCCAACATATTTACCGTTCAGGCTCTCCACAAAGACCTGAAGACCATCACCGAAGAAGTTTACACCGTGGGTGACAAGTTCAAGATCAGCTTCCCTGGCAAGATCAGGATGCAGATGGACCTGGAGGTAGGACCTATCAACCTTCCTTACTCTCCTGGTGGAGATGCCGGCGGATTCATTTCCTACGTGGAAGACTGGGACGATGTAATTGATGTTCCGATTCCTATTTAATAATAAGAGTTGGAATCGCTAAACAGAAAACAAATAACAATTCATTTTATTATTCACTTTTAAAACAAAATTTTTCATGAAAAAATTTTTCTTACTGGCTGCAGCAGCTGTAATGGTTTTTGCAAGCTGCTCCAAGAACGACCAGCCTGAGCAGAGAGAGGCAGCTATCGCTTTCTCTAGCTACACAGGACGTGCTATTTCCAAGGCAGACGATGGTTCTTTCATCGGCAAGGGTACTACCGAGCTGCTTACTGGATCCAAGTTTGCTGTTTGGGCTTATGCTACAGGCGCAACCGCATTCGACGGAACCAACACTTCCAACGTTTTCATGAACAACGTTGAGGTTACCTATGCAGGTGGCGGTTACAACGACGAGACCAAGTACACCTACAGCCCACTGAGGTACTGGCCAAACGATGAGGCTAACAACAAGCTCTCATTCTTTGCAGTTTATCCTTACGGAGCTACTGGCCTTACCGCTCCTGCTAACGGTTGGGGTGCTTACACTTTCACCGCTCAGACTGATCCTGCTGACATGGTTGACTTCCTCTTCTCAGAGGTTGCAAAGGACCAGACTTACAGCGCTACCAACAGCGGAAAGAAGGGTGTTGTTAACATGAAGTTCCACCACGCTCTTTCAATGGTTAAGTTCAAGGTTAACACCGACGCTGACTATGCAGCTGATGGTACTGTTATCACTCTGAAGAGCATTAAGGTTGCTGCTGTTAACACAGTTGGTACTTTCACTCCTGCAGTTGCTACTCCATTTGGAGCATGGTCTGCTCAGGGAACTCCAGCTGAGTTCACTGTATTCAATGGAACTAAGGCTCTGACCACCACCGCAGTTTTCGTTCCTACCGGAACTGAGGCTAATGACGCATTCCTGATGGTTCCTCAGACTCTGTCTGACAATGTAAAGGTTACCGTTGTTTACACTGTTAAGACTGGTTCTGACGCTGAGATCGAGAACACTGCTGAGATCGTTCTCAACACTGCTCTTGACTCTAGCAAGAACCCTATCACTGCTTGGAACATGAACCAGAACACTGTTTACACTTTCACAGTTGGTCTGAAGCCTATTAAGTTCATTGCTGAGGTTGTTGACTGGGACACTGAGACTGTTTCAGGTATCACTATCCCTGCTGAGTAATCTTTATTACCAGGCAAAATTTAACCCGGACGGGCCTGACCGCCTTTCCGGGTTCCAGAAAAATATAAGATTTAAAAGATATGAGATTAAGAATCAGACAGATGATCAAGCTGATGACAGTAGGCTTCATGGGCCTGGCTGTTCTTTCCTGCAGCAAGGGGGACAACCAGCCTGAATATCAGAAGCCATTAGGATTCAGCGGGTACACGGCACGTCCTGCCTCAAAGGCAAACGCTTCCTTTGTACAGGGCACCGAGCTTCCTAGCGGACAGGCTTTCGGCGTGTATGCTTACAACACTGGAACAAATGAAACATTTGATCCGGAGAGCATCTCTACTTACGGCAAGTTCATGACAGACGTTGCCGTTACTTACAGCGGCGGCGGAGCTTCAAATCCTCAGAAGTATCCTTACTCTCCGATGCGCTACTGGCCTAACTCCAAAGAGAGCAACCGCCTGGCATTCTTTGCCTATTATCCTCACAACGGAGCAGGACTCACCAAGACCGGTTTTGCAGACTTTACTGTTACTGTTCAGGACACCCCTGCCAGCCAGGTGGACTTCATGCTGGCTGACGTTGTTGACAACCAGATGTACGGCGCTGCCGGAACTGCCCACACCAGCACAGATGTTGTTGACCTGCATTTCTACCACATGCTTACCCAGGTTCGCTTCAAGGGCAAGACCGACGCTCCTTCCGGTGCAACGGTAAAGGTTACAGGCCTGATCATCGAGGGAGTGTTCAACAAGGGAACTCTTGCTCCTGATGTTGCTGCCGCTTCTTCCACATGGACTGTTGACGAGACATCTACAGCAGATTATGAGCTCACTCTGAAGGATATCGCTCTTCCAAGCACTACAGTTGACCCTTCTGCTGAGGCTGCAGCTCTTACCGAGGCAAACCAGACACTGCTTCTGATGCCTCAGACACTTTCTGACGCCGCTGCACTGAGCATTACCTACAGCATTGTCACCACAACTCCTGCCAGGACCATCACCGAGACTGTTTCAGTCCCTCTGAAGTCCCTTCTGGCAAAGTGGGATAGAAACAACCAGATTGTCTACACTCTGAATATAGGTCTTCACCCAATCGAGATCAGCGCAAGCGCAGAAGACTGGGGCGAGGATGAATATATAGTTATCGTTGAGTAAAAAATTAAGGATATGCGTATATATAACTTTTTTGCAGTTTTACTTCTGAGCGCAGGTCTGCTGGCTTCCTGTTCCAAGAGTTCAGGAATTGAAGAGCCTGTTGTTCCTCAGGAGCCTGAAACTCCTACGGCAAAACTTCCGAACATCACCTTCGGCAAGCCGGTAACCAAGGCTATGCTGAACGATGCAGACCTGAAGGAAATAGGAAGCAAGATCCATGTTTATGACCTTCTGACAGGTTATTCTGGAGTTACTTTCGAAGGCTGGGATCCAAACACTCCTTATATAGATGAGGAAATCATCTACAACGGAGTAGAGGTTTGGAAGTATTCCTCCAATGGAGTCTATCCTTGGACAGCTACAGGAACTCACAAGTTCTTCGGTTATCTGACTTTCGACAAGAAGTCTAACCTTACCAATCCTGTAACCCCAACTCTTTCAGGATCAACTATGTCGGTTCCTGCCATTACTTTCACTCCTGCTAGCACCCAGTTCGACTTCCTGTTCTCAGATGCAGTTGAAAGGAATGCCGCCAACAAGGACTACAGCGTGGTTCCTCTGAACATGAGGCACCTGTTCACAGCCCTGAGCGTGGAGGTTGAGAGCAAGACAGACACCAAGGTAAGGCTAAACAGCATAGACTTTGCGGGCCTGAAGAATAAGAACACCGCTTCCATAGCATTTGCAACTCCTTCTGAGGTTACATACGGAGCTTCTTCAGTTGACGGAAGCTTCTTCCCGACAATGGCATCTTACATTGAGTTGGATGAAGACGAGGTTTATGATCCTCTCACCAAGACTGAGGCCCCTTCAGAAAGGACATACTTCTTGCTCTGGCCTCAGACAATAGATGATGTTGCTCCTACAAACCTGGAGACAGATCCTGCAAGACAGGCTCAGGGATACACACATCTTTCAACAGATTCCCTTATAGTTGTAGACTATGACCTTTATGTGGCTGGCAACTGGGAGCATCACGCAACAAGGATGAAACTCCCTAAGATGCCTTGGGAGGCCGGAAAGAAGTATCACTTCACGATCCAGTTCTCAGACAAGCTCATCCAGCTCACCACCAAGGTTCTCCCTTGGGACTACAACGAGTATGACGTTGACTACTCTGAAGGAACTGTTGTGGTTCCTACCGGACTGAAGTTCGACGCTTCCACCTGCAGCGTTTCTGGCAATGTTGCAACAGTGGTTTCCGGTAAGAACCCTGTAGGAACATTCACAATCATGGCTCCTGTAGGCGGAACCTGGATGGTGGGAATGACAGGCGACACCGAATACTTCTCCATCAGCCCGACTTCCGGCACTATCGACCCTAACGGCGCCGAGTCTGGCAGGGTTTCTATCACCGTTACTCCTAACCTCAGCCTTGCAAGACCTGCAGACAAGCAGATCAGGCTCAAGTTTACGGTTACAGCAAACGGAAGGGAAATCGATGCACAGAGTGAAATCAACCGTGACGATTGGATTATATTACTCCCTAAGAACCAGTAAGATATGAAAAGATATATACTTCTTTTAGCAATTTCAGTCTTGGCCTTTGCTTCTTGCAGCAAGGAGGAGACAACTCCTAAGTTAGAGGAAAGGAGCGGCATCTCCCTAGATGTAGTTTGCTCCACTATGGATCCTGTAACCAAGGCCGGAATATCCGGAGTAAAGCCTGGCGAAGACGCATACAATGAGAATATCATCAAGACGATAGACTACTACTTCTATCCGGAAGGCGCTACCGACCAGAATGCTGTTCTTGAGGGCAGGGTTTCTCCAAATGCTCTTAACCAGTACACGGTGAATGTGGCTATAGATGAGGCAATGCTTAACACCACCCTCTTCCCAAGGCCTACCAATACCTGTCAGGTTGCAGTTCTGGTAAACTATCCTGGCGACCATCCTACAGGCAGCACCAAGATTACAGATCTGGAGTCTCTTTCTCTGACCATCCAGCTTACTGACGGACCTAAGCCAAGAGGCAAGGACCAGTCCGAGTTTGTGATGTTCGGCGTTCAGCAGGTTACGCTCATAAGCCGCAAGGCCACTCTGGTTGCCAGCGAGATTGTTGACGTTCACAGAATTGCCTGCAAGATTACCCTGGACGCTTACATTACTCCTAGCACCATAGCTCCTGTAAAGCTGATTGACGGCGGTGTAGAATACACCCTCAACCAGGAATGGCAGCCAATGATTGACCAGATGTACATCTATCTGGAAAACGGAGTCAGCAATGCTTTCGTAAGCGGAGACCCTGAGGCAGCCAAGCCTTACAACTACTTCAAGTATGACCAGAGGCCTTTCACCGGCGAGATGGCTACTCATCAGATTATCAGAAAAGAATATGGTCCAGATCCGGAAAACCCAGATAATCCTGATCTTGTTCTGATAGGCACTACTACCACCACGGAGCAGTTCCACAAGTCTTATCCGTTCTACACTTATCCTCAGACTTGGCCTACAGCCGATCCTAAGGAGCCGTTCCTCAAACTCGTTCTCCCTTGGACCAGGATTGCAGGTGACGACCACGAGTACAACCCTGACTGGGAAACCAAGCCTCACTCTTGGGGAAGCATCCAGAAGCAGTTCTACTACAGGATTCTCCTTCCTCACGATGAAACAGGTTTCGTAAGCAACAACTGGTATCACATCAACCTTGACGTGGCCATCCTGGGTAGTGATATCGATGATGCTTCTGTTGACATTGAAGGCAAATATTGGGTAGTTAATTGGGGCGACGCTACTCCTGTTGAGGCTGATATCAAGGGTTCAAGATACCTTTCAGTATCCCAACTCAAACACACGATGTACAATGTAACAACTCTTGAGATTCCTTATGTAACCAGCAATAAGTGCTCTATTTCCAACTTGAGCGTAAGGCAGTACAACTTCGTTTCAGGTACTTATACAAACTATACGTCACAGGCTCAAAGCGGCAACTGGGTTTCTCTGGATGAGAACAATAACATTGTTATCAACCATACCCTTAACAATGACATTACAAGCAGCACATTTGATGTAGCTCCTTATGAGTTCACATTCCGCATCAGGCACGAGGATTCTGAAGGCTCAATTTACTACAAAGACATTACAGTTCTGCAGTATCCTGCAATGTACATTGAGGAGCATCTGTCCAATGGCTTTGCTTTCGTGAAGGGTACAGGAAACGAAACTGCTTCAGAAACGATTCAGGATAATAATGCTCAGTTGGCCGCTCAGTACAGAAACATGGGTACCATGGTTCAGCGCTCTACAGTCAACGGTCATGGTAACAACAACAACCAGCACCAGTATACAATTCACGTGACAGTGCTTCCGGAAGGTTCCACCAGTTCAATCGGTGACCCGAGGTCTGCTACACCTAGCACCCTGAACAGCGGAATTACACAACTGGACAACTACAGGCCAACCGCTGACAATACTTCAGATATTATCGCTCCAGTATTCAGAATTGCATCTTCTTACGGAAAGACTGCTCAGATGACATTTGAAGGCGCTCAAAAGAGATGCGCAGCATATCAGGAGAACGGTTATCCTGCAGGCAGATGGAGACTTCCTACTCAGGCAGAAATTCTGTACCTGATGACTCTGTCAAATATGAACAAGATTCCTACTTTGTTCGACCCTGAGCCTGATGCTGGATATTGGTCTGGTGACAAGTGGTTTATGATTAGGAACAATTCAGGAAACCTTGAATTCGTAAATGCAAATGGAGCCACACCGAACAATAGGCAGTACACAATCAATGGCTCTAATTATTATGTATGGGCCCGTTGCGTATACGACGAGTGGTACTGGGGTTCTGAACAGGTAGAGCCATTGACTACTTGGGGAGGTTACAAAGATTAATTTACTTGGATTATGAAAAAGCTTATATATATATTTCTGATTCTGCTCGGCTTCACATCCTGTATGAAGGAAGACAGGGCAACAATGGAGCCTGATGCAACAGACAAGGTAGACATTATCTTTGGAGTAGACCTTCCGGAGACACATACTAAGGTGATGGCTGACGACCCTCAGGTTCAGAATCTGAGAGTGGCAGTATTCGGAGGATCCGGCTTCTTGAAAGAGTATGTCCAGGCTGATCCTATTGGTTACGCCACCGAGAATACTACCAAGTATAACTATAAGGTCAGGCTGTCGCTGAGCGACAGTTACCTGAAGGTGCATTTCATTGCCAACGGTCCTGCAACCCTTCCGTTCAAGTATGAGGATGAGGTAATGTCTGTACAGACTGTCTCAGGCAATCAGGATGCTTACTGGCAGAAGATAGAGCTTCCTAATGGTATTACAGCAAAGAAAGACGAAGACGGAGTATATATCAAGGTAAACGGCGAATATGTGGTTTCAGATGAAACCAAGGCCAAATTCCAGGATATTCCTTTGGTTCGTAACTTCGCCAAGATTGTGGTTACTAGTTCTACCTCTGACTTTACTCCAAAATCATATCTTTTGGTTAACAAGCCAACCGCTGGAAGTATTGCGCCATACAACAAGTTATACAACGCTTTTGTAATGAATTACCAGGATTCAACTATGGCTCAGTTGAAGAACTCCTATCCTGGCAATATTCCTGCAGCCGTCACTATAGACAAGAGCATTCCTGCAGCAAGTGATTTCCCTTCAAATCCTACACCTGTCTATATGTACGAGAGGCCGATTCCTACAGAGGATGCTACCTTCTTGATTGTTTATGGTACCTATTCAGACGGCAAGGACTACTATTACAGAATAGAACTCCAGGACGCTAACGGCTATTATGCTATCTACAGGAACTGGGTTTATACCATAAATATCAAGGGTATTCTCAGACCAGGTTCTGCTACTCCTACGGATGCCGCCAACTCTTCTGGTTCCGGTGATGTTTCAACAGACCAGAAGGCTGAGAACCTGACAGACGTATCAGACGGTATAGCACGTATCTTTGTTCAGTATACAGATACTACAATTGTAGGTAATGGAGTAAATGTAACACTCAAGTATATGTTCTTGCCAGATGCAACCTCAACTGCTTCTGCAAATGGTGAAGTTTCTGATGGTGTTGGAGTAGAGATAGCCAAGCATCAAGTTGGATCAACAGGAGCTGTTATTGCCGGTGATATTACCCGTGCTTCTTCAGATGAAAATCATTGGAGAACGCTCTCTTTCACTACTACTAATGCTGGTGAAGTTACAAAGACTGAGTCTATCAAGATTACGGGCCATTACAAGAACGGCAGTGTTCAGTCTAAACTCTTCAGAATTGTAACTTTCCACCTGATGAGCCTTCAGACTATGCAGGTGGTTTGTGATCCTCACGACCTTCTCAAGGGCAAGGGCGAGAAAGTGGATGTCCTTATCAAATTACCTAAGGATCTTCCTCGTTCATTGTTCCCTCTCCAGCTCAAGATCGAGTCTAGCGAGAACAGCATAACTCCGGACAATGATAATCTTCCTGTTACCCCGGGCAAGTCTATCATAAATGGAACAACTGCCACTTATCAGTTCATCAAGACTCTCGATTATGATGATTATCTTGCTCTTCAGGAGGCTTCTACTGATGAGTGGGTAACTGTCACAACTCACTTCAAGACAACCAAGGAGTCCAGCGACTGTGATGTATATGTTGCAAACCAGTATTTCAATACTGCTCATGACAACTTCGTTACATACACAATCAAGGACTTCAGCAACCTGCAGTTTGACAACTACACACAGTCTGCAGCAGATATGCCTGTAGAATTCTCATTCCACATGGATGCTACAGATATCCCTCGGACGGTTACTATTAAACTCACAGGTCTCAAGCCTGCCGAAGGCAGTACTCTGGTTAAGGTAGGAACAAACACTTACGAGTACACTACAAGCGGTTCTACTGGAACTGTTGACCTGTTGACATCAACTGATGATGGTTATTACAGAGTAGACATCAGTGCACCTCATTATAATGATGCATATCTGGACAATCTGCTCGAGTATATTAATCCAAGGTTTACTGGAAGCAGTGCTCAATTTGGTACCGGAAAAGAAGTTCCGTTCTCATTCAGCTTCGTATATGGTGCTGTTGAGCCTGTGACATTCACATTGAGCAACCTTGAGCCACGTGCAAGTGATATTTCTTCTGGACTGTTTACATCATTGGGCGGTAACAAGTGGTTGTTCACACCAAACAATACAAATCAGGCTCAAACTGTTACATTTGTAACAACAAGCCTTTGGTCTGATGTTGCAGTATCCTATATGGAAGGTGACCATTATGTTGCTGCTGGTTCATTCAACCTTCCTAGAACACTGACTGTTGCTAGTCAGGCATTAGCTTTTGATTATAGTGATAGTTGGATAGGCGGGTATGGTCCAAACAATAATGGTACAATAACAGTTTATACGACTACTGGAACTCCGGTTGCAACCTTCACGGTGAATAATAATAGACGAAATAGTGCTCAGGTTAGCATAGACTTGTCAAAATTTAGCAGCAACGAGAGAGTCTACTTCTCATTCACCAGAGGAGGAGTTTGGACGACCACTTATTATACTTCTTCCACTTACACTTTAACTCAGTTGCAGAACGCAACCAACAGTAATTCAGGAAGACTTAATATCTCTGGTTATACTGAGACCAGACCTTGGTAATCGCTGAGAAGAGATTAAGACTAGCAATACTTGAAGGAGCCTCGGAGTTATTCCGGGGCTCTTT
>CADAOA010000002.1:0-16897 GCA_902789435.1 uncultured Bacteroidia bacterium
ATCTATATGGATTAATGAAATGAATCTTCCTTCCTGCCTTTACGGCGGCCTTGATGTACTTAGGAAGATCTGATAGCTTCTTGGTTTTCTTCACCCCTACTTCGGCGGCCTTGTCTGCCACGCTCTTTTGAGGACCCATCCAGATGATGTCATCTATAGACACATCGTTGCCGAAGATAATTTCATCGTTCTTGTCCACATCAATCACGCCGGCAAAATCCGGATCGCTGATGCCGAAGAAATAGAGGAAAGTGCTGTCCTGACGGAACTTGTAGCAGTTGTCCTTGTAGTTTGCAGGAGCCTCGCTGTTGCCCGGCAGAAGTATGACGCCGCTTTCTACATCCTTTGCAAGAAGCTGTCTTCTTGTCTGATAAACTTTCTTTGGAAACATAGTATAAGGTTTTAATAATTATTCTTATCGCGATATAAAGGTAGGAAAAACAAAAGGGATGACCAAGTTTTTGGCCATCCCCAATATTCATGATTCTTTACGGTTAGCTGTTATTCCGGATTGGATTTCTTGTAGAAACCGGCAACCTTTGAAGGAACGATAGGTCCTTGGAATTTGCGGGTTGCTCCGGAAGAAGGAGTGAATATAACATCCACTACGTTTCCATTGTCCACCTTAGGCAGAGTAATTTTATACGTGCCATTGATGTGCCTTCCCTGAACCCTGATGATAATATTCTTGAGGTTTCCCTTCTTGTCCTTGTTCATCTCCATATCCTTTACCTCGGCGATGTTGGTGTAGGAGTTTCCGCAAACCCTAGCACCCTGCATAAACATATTCGTCTTCTCGTAGGAGATGAATATGCTGTTGTCTGTCAGCTGGTTGTCCACGCCATCGTCATCGATATAAGAAGTTGGCACAATAGCCCAATCCTTCTCCTCCAGAGCTTTTATCATAGTCTCATAGAGAGCCTTCTGCTGGGCTGCCTTCTCCTCCTTGGTGAGCTTCTGTGCAAAAGACGGAAGCACTATCATCAGTGCAACTGCAAGAATAAATAATCTTTTCATCTTCATATTATTAAAGTTTACTATCTGCATAAAACAACCGGAACTGTCCGTTAATTAAGGAGTACAAATATTGTTCCAATTCTTGAACGGGCATTTCCGGATGTCTATAGTCAATAATGCCGCAGAGCGTTACAGCTCTGCAGCATTATCAGAATCAATTAGATAGAAGTCCAGGTTGCAACGGAAACACTAGGAGAACGTCCTGTGCGGACACCGCCTATGATGTACTCGTAAACCCGACCAATGTAGAGAGTTCTTGAGTACTGCCAGTCGGAGTAAGCCGTAACGGAAGCTCCAGACCTGTACTGTAAAACATCTCCGCTCTCGGTAAGGAGTCTGAACAAAATGCTCTCGTAACCTGAAGTAATAACTCCATCTGGTTTTCTTACGCGTACTTCAGCTCTTTCAGTAGCCTCGCCAAATGCCACATAGTCTCCAACGTCAAACCACTCCTTGGTCTTGTTGTCCTGATACTGGAGTTTAAGTTTTCCAGGATAAGGAGTTGCAGGAGTTGCAGGGTGCCCAGTGTTGTCCTCGAAAAGCATGTTGATAAACTGAACCTTGGCAACAGAGTCTGAACCCCAGCCAACGCTTGTTGCAGGAGGGGTCTTACTCCAGTAAGGATAGCCATTATCGGTTACAAATGGTTCCATATCCATTCGCACAACCCAAACATCTTGCTTTCCTGGAGTTAGAGTCATATTCTTATCATAGATGAGTTCATCTTTCCTATAAAGCTTAAGATTGACAGTACCGGATTTCACTCCAAAGAATCTGCCAACAGCTTGACTAGGTACACCATTCATAGGAATAAGCACACCTGTACCTCTAGAGCTTGAATAGAGTACGTCATTTACATACACTGAATCAATGTAGTTAGAGGCATTGTTAAGCACCGGCTCAAAATAATGAAGTTGGAACTCTGCCCAATCATCCGGTACAGGGGTAGTATCGAATATCAACTTGTGCTTGGTACATGAAGCAAACACAAGCAATATGGCCATTGCCAATATAGATAATCTAAACTTTTTCATATCTGTAGTGTATTAAAGAGATTCAGGCATATCGCCAGGATAAGCAAACCAAGGAATAGAGCAACGATAGTTGGTGTACGTATCCGTATCATTCTCATCATTATGTATAAGGGCAGGTATTGGCTTCAGCTCTCTCAAAGCTTGCTTATTCCACATATACTCTGAGTTATATCTAGGAGTAATGCGGTAAGCAGGAGCGCCCTCATTTAAGACATTATAAGAAGTTCTTCTGCCTTCAACCTGTGCTGGTCTCAGATAGAATCCCTTGTAAACCTTTGTTGCATCTTCATCCCACTTTTGTTTTACAGAAGTGTTTGTCCATCCGTTTCCATTGGAAGGGTAATCTCCGGAGTACTCAATGTCGTAATGATACTTCCTAAGATCCACCCAAGCCTCATAAGCTCCCCAAGGCCACAGATGCACATATTTCTGCATCATAATATGAGAGAGTGTAAGGGTAGAAGATGTGATTCCTCCCACGAATGGGCCTGCAAGATATTCAGCAGCGAGCTTGTCAAATACTTTTGTTGTGATATGGTCTCCACCAGGACGGGCACCATCAGCAACGAAGATATCGTTGCCATCCTTATCCTTTCCAGCAAGTTTGGATCCAGCCTGAATGTATTTCCTTGTGAAAGCCATATCCAGCTCAATACCCTTCTTCCAGCACGACAATGCGTTAGCCTTGTCGCCCATATACCAGTAAGCCTCTGCCATCTCAAACTGGATCTCTGCAGCGGTCATAACAATATATGGAGCATCATCACGGAAAATCCAGCGCCCTGTTCCATCATGTTCAATAGAACCTGCATAGCCATTTCTTCCCCACATATTTCCAGCATTCCATCCCTGATAACCTGTCTGGCTTGTGAACTGTCCGCCAAAGTGCTTGAGATATTTAACAGAGTCTGCAATATCTACAAGCTCATATGTACGGTCATCTCTGGTAGAAAGTTTAGCTGCAGAACGAGGATCAAAGTGACCTGTAACCTCAACCATGGTATCGCAAATAATTTGGTTCGGATTCAACTCGTAAGGATAGTACCACGTGCGGTGGTCATTTTTGAGGCTCTCCTCTCTGTTTCCTGTTTCATGGTTATACAGAGGAACTTTTCCGCACATAATATCCACGATATATTCTCCCTGCCAATAAACATTAGCAATATTGCCTCTGGTTGGTCCCCAGAAGTTGTTGTAAGCTGTGTATTTTGCCTTGTCGCTTCCGCCATTCACGTTAACAACGGCATCATCGTCTCCAGTCTGCATGGCAAGCTTACCGTGAGCGATGAGATCATTTGCATACTTGGAAACGAAGTCAGACTTGCGGGTCAGAGAAGCTAACTGACGGCAGATTATACCATGAGCGAACTTAATCCATTTTGCCTTATCTCCGCTATAGATAATGTCGCTGTTTTTAATGGTGTTGCCGTAATTGTTGGCGTCGGATCTCTCAAGAAGTTCAATACCACGCTCTGCCCAAGTACGAACGGAGTCATAAGCAAGAGGTTGATAGTCATAGTCAAAGGACAGTCTTCCCGGTTCAAAAGCTTGCTGCACAGGCAATTCGCCGACCTCCTTAGTAAGAACATCCCAAGAATGAGCCTTCAGAACATAGCCTATTCCAGCCAATGTCCAGCGCTCTTTAGCCAAGGCATCCCTTATCATATTTTCGAGGTTCTTACCCTGACCCCAATAAACACACTTCCACATTTCTCCACCGGCATCTGAAGGACTCCAATAGTAATTGCAGAAATTTTGATATGTAGCATTTCCAGTAGCAAACATCTGTGTCATAACTGTCAATGCACGGTTATCCCAATAAAGAGCTTGCAGGGAAGACTCAACTCCTGCCAGATACAGATAGTCTGGAAGCTGCTGCTCATCCGGAGCGTCAACGTTCTTGTTAACGTCCAGATAGTGGTCGCAACCTGTTGAGAAGAATCCCAAAGTTGCAACGAGTATTATAGTAATTATCTTTTTCATATTCTGTTCATTTAGAAGGTTAAGTTAACACCAACAGAAACACTTCTAGGAGTAGGGATACCCCAGCTGTCGATTCCGTATCCGCCGGTTCCGCCAAGGGCTGCAGAGTTTGCATTTCCTACAGGGTCGATACCAGAATAATTGGTCAGAGTGAACAGGTCGTTTCCGCTAATCCATACGCTTGCTGCGGAAAGGAGATTATGAGTTGCACTTTGCAGCCAATTCTTAGGAAGAGTATACTGTAATCTGCACTCTTTCATACGGAAGTAGTTCACGTGCCTTTCAAACCATGAAATCTCAGCTCCCATATAAGGATAAGATCCAAATGTTGCAAAGTCTACAACCACGTTGTTAGGAGTCGGATTGGAGGAGTTCTCGTTTCCGTTATAGAGTACACCGTTAAATATGTACTTGCCCCTGTTACGTAATTCCAAAGATTCCTTACTCATACCTCTGTAGAGCATCTGATACATAGTTGCATTGAGAATAGATTTACCAAAGAGGCCGTCAAACAACATACTCAAACGGAAGTTTTTCCAACTTAAAGATGTGTTAATACCATACTTCAGTTTCGGGTTACGGTCACCTATATAAACCCATTCTTCCTTAGTCCTAGGTAGGCCGGTTCCATCGTTAATAAGTACCTGTCCCTTATCGTTACGCTGATAATCGTAACCTGTCATTGCGTAAATAGGATAGCCCTTCTTCACACCATTACGCACAGCATCCAAAACCCAAGTATATGGGTTGTAGTATTCGGAAACACAATCAGGAAGATAGGTAACTTTTGAGTCGTTGTGGTCAAGGTTCATGCCGACGTTCCACCTCCATCCTGAAGAGTTGCGAATGATATCGCCATCGATGTGGAATTCCCATCCCCAAGTCTTGAAGGTACCGACGTTCATGTTATTCAGCACGAATCCAGTAGCGTAAGAGAGACGGAAGTCTGTTACATACTGGTTCTTACATGTTCTCCAGAAGTAAGAGAAGTCCATATTGATACGATCGTTCAAGAGACGGGACTCGAATCCGATTTCAGTCTCCATATTCATCTCAGGCTTCAGAGTTTCGTTAGGACCGGTCCAACCATACTGGAAACCACCTCCATTGTTCTCGGTTGCCTGAAGGGCAGGATAAATAGCATTTGGAGTTGCGTCCTTACCTACCTGCGCATAGGAAGCTCTCAGTTTCAAATAGGAGATATAGTCGTTGTTCTTCAGGAAAGGCAACTCGGTTGCAATGAAGGAAGCCTCGATTGCAGGATAGAAGTATGAACGGTTATTCTTTGGAAGAGTAGAAGACCAGTCATTACGTGCACGGAAGTTCAAGAAAGCCATGTTCTTCCAGCCAAGCTCGACAGATCCGGAAATACCCTGGAGTCTTCTCTTGGAATGACGGGTTCTTGTTACAACGGTCTCAGGATCGCAGTTAGCAAGAGAGTAGAAATCCACTACCTGGAACTTGGATCCGTAGGTGGCAATATTTTCACTAGCGTTCTCCTGCTGGTGGTAACCAAACTGTACTCTAAAGTTAAAGTCTCCCCACTGGTTGAAGTAACCGGCAAGGATGTTTAGAGACTTGTCAGCCAAGTCATATTTAGAGATGTTGATAGCACCCTGGGTTCCGTATGCAGAACTGTTGCGGTCAGAATAATAAGGATGGTAGAAATTCTCGTATAAGGACTTTGAATTGTCCCAGCCTAGCTTGGCTGTAATGAAGGTGTTTGCAGTTGGAGTAATATTTACACCCAAGGTTGTCAGGAACCTCTTTGTTTCATCGTAATTACGGTTCTTATACAAGTCATAAAGAGGGTTCAGAAGGTCTGTGTCTTCATAGTATTTAGGAAGCTTCATCTGAACTCCGTCTGGATCCAACCAGTCGCTCATATCATCAACGACAGGCCATGCATAAGCTCTTCTGAGTACTCCGTACTGTCCCTTTCTTGCCTTGTGGTTAGTTGTTTCCGTATAACCCATCATGGCATCAAAGTTCAGCCACTTGGTTACCTGAGCCCTTCCGGAAAGGGTGATGTTCAGACGGTTGTAGTCTGTAGTCTTTACAGTACCTTTCTGATCCAGATAAGAAGCCGCGCCACGAACAGTAACTTTGTCCGTACCGCCCTCAACTGCGAGGTTGTGAGTGTGGGAGAAACCTGTTTGCATCAGAGCTTTAACATTGTCGTAAATCTTAACGCTTCCGTCAGAAGGATATCTTCCTCCGTAGAAGCTCTGATAGTAGTAGTTGGTTACGCCGTAAGCACCGTTGGCAACTTCTCGCTGAGGCTTTGGATAACCATAGCTCTGGCTCCAGGAAAGCTGGTTGCTGTAAGTAACCTTTCCCTTGCCAGCGGAACCCTTCTTGGTGGTAATAACGATTGCACCGTTGGAGGCGTCGGATCCGTAAAGCACGGCAGCGGCAGCACCCTTAAGGATGGTCATGCTCTCGATGTCCTCCGGGTTGAGGTCGTTTCCTCTGGAGGAGAAGTCATCGTACAAGCTTGAGAAACGAACCTGGTCGCCGTTACCTGACTGGTCATCGATAGCAAACAGGTTGCGGGAGTCAACAGTGGTGTTGTTCATTGGCACACCGTCGATAACATACAAAGGCTGGTTGTTACCGGAAATAGAGGTTACGGAACGGAGTACTACGCTGTTAGAAGCACCAGGAGCACCACCGGTAGTAGTAACGGTCATACCTGCAACACGTCCCTGGAGAGCGGTAACGAAGGCATCACGTCCAGATTCCTGGATGTCGGTTGCCTTCACGTTCTGCACAGCCGATCCTACGGAACGCTGTACACGCTTCTGGCCGTACTCAGCGGTGATGACAACGTCTTCAAGAACGTTGGCGTCGTCTCTGAGGACTGCATTAACCACACTCTTGTTGTTTACGGGAACCTCGATGGTGCCGTAGCCAACTGACTGGAATACAAGCACTGCCTTAGGAGAACACTTCAGAGAGTAGGTTCCGTCTACGTTCGTGCTTGTTCCGGTCTTGGTGCCCTTTACGAAGACTGCGGCACCTGCAACCGGCTCACCGTTCTGGTCGGTGACCTTTCCGCTGACATTCACATTCTGAGCGAAAATCTGTCCTATTGACAGCATCATAGCCATCAGGAAAGCAACGCCCAGGCGTAAATGCCTGTTAGTTTTTGTTTGATTGAACATAGTTAATTTTTTAGTTGGTTATAGTGTTTTAGCAAATTTACTGAAAAAAAATTAAAAACCTAATTATAGATGCAAAAAATGAGGTTTTAGTTGCATTTGCGCTGTTTTTTTAAGCATTCTTAAGAAGCCCTTCTTATTTTGTAGCCCTTGTAAGCATACCATAAAATCACCAGGAAGCAAGGTAATGCTATCAGATACGCGTACTGGATGGCCTGAGGTGCGGAAAGGTCCGCATTCTTCTGAAGATAATCCTTCAGAAGGCCGAACAGGAACGGGATCACGGCTCCTCCGAATATCGTAACAACCAGAAGGGCAGCTCCTTTCTTTGTGAATTTTCCCAGGTCAGCCATAGCCAGAGGCCAGATAGCCGGCCACATAAGGGAACAAGCCAGAGCCATCGTGAAGAGTACCCATACGGAATATTTCGCCTGCTGTGGCATCAGCACAGCTATAAGGAAGGCGCAGATCGTACCCAGAACTCCCAGCCAGGCGCAAATCTTAAGAGCCTTTGCCTGTGACAGGACTTTAGGGATAAACAGTATACCTATTATATATCCTATTGTCATGCCGATGGACGGCAGCCAAGGATAAAGCTCCGGATTCGGTAATTCAAGTGTCTTGGCCAGGTCTACCGGAGTCTGAAGGGCCAGGGTCTCCACTCCTACATATAAGAATAAGGTAAGGCAGCCGTAAACCAGATGCGGGAATTGCCAGATGGAAGTCTTGTTTGCCGCATAAGGGCAGTCTTCCTCGTGACCTTCCTCCTCTCCCTTTGCCTTGATTTCCTCAAGAGGGGCAAAAAGCACCAGAACTCCAAGAATGAAGAAAATGGCGGCTATGATGTAGAATGGCTTGATGATATCTTCTATCTGGACATCCTTGATGCCCTTTCCGATAAGCCAGGCAAGGAAAATGGTGGCTATCGGGTAGGCCAGCTTGTTGCAGATACCCATAATGCTTATTCTCTTGGCTCCGGTTTCCAGAGGTCCGAGAATGGTGATGTAAGGGTTGATGGCAGCCTGGAGGATGGTGTTACCAAGTCCGCTGATGAATGAAGCTGCCAGGAAAAGGATAAGGCATTTAGTCCTTACGCCTGCCGAAACCGCGCTCCCGTCCATATTGGCTACGGCTATCTTGGCCGGCCAAACGAAAAGCAGGAAGGCGATGGTGAAAATCAGGAAAGCCAGGGCCATCGTCTTCTTGTAACCTATCTTCTTGATAATGCTTCCGGCCGGATATCCGAAAATCAGGAAAGCCGAGAAAGTAACGAACACTATGAGATAGGAAGCCGCTCCGGATACGTTCAGGGATCCCTGGAGCAGAGGAATCAGATAACCGTTAAGTCCCAGGGCAAAGCCCACCGCAAAGAACATGAATCCTATGCAGGCCAATGGGACAACGAAATTTTTGTGCTGACCTTGAGTCATAATAGTTAGTTTTTATTTGTTGGTTTTTATAATCCTGAGAAATTCCTCCCTCTTTGCCGCGGTGATGATGCGACAACCTACAGGAAGGGCGAACAGCCGCTCCTTAAGCTCGGGAGATACATATTTGTTGGTTTTCAGTCTCATACTGTCCTTTTCCGTGGTTATGACCGCCGCTTCTTTCTGCCGGCGGGCCATCGCCTCTATCTTTCGGATATCGGAACGGGAGAAATTCTTATGATCCGGGAATTTTAGAATTTCCTCCACCTGATGGGTAGAAACCAGCTGGGACCGGAAAAGCCTATCATCGGCGATGCCGGTAAAAGCTACTGCAAACTTGGAATAAAGGTAACGCACATTGCAGATTCCAGGAAAAACAGGTACTGCCGTACAATATTCGGCGGTGGAGAAGAAAATAGGCTGGTCCTGTCTCAGCGACAGGTTTTCCCTCCAAATCTTTTCCTGGTATGCGATGGCCTCAAGTCCCTTTTCTTCGTTTTCCGCCCCGTCGAACTGGCCGAAGTCCGGGCACTTGGTGATGATTACGGCATCCGCCCTCTTAACCTGGGATGGAAGATCGCGGAGCCTGCCGATGGGCAAAAGGTTATCTCCGGCAATGGTCCGGTTGTAGTTGACAAGAAGGATATTGCAGGAAGGTGTTATCTTTCGGTGCTGATAGGCATCGTCTAGAATGACGAGATTCACTCCGAACTCCTCCTGGACCTTGCGGATGGCCTGGGCGCGATCCTTGCACACGGCAACCACAACATCGGGGAACTTGCGCTTGATCTGCAGGGGTTCGTCTCCGCATAGGGAAAAGTCATCCGTAGCCTTTACCACTCGGTATCCCTTGGTCTTTCTCTTATAACCTCTGGAGATCACGGCTACCCGATAGTCTCCCTTGAGAAGGGAAACCAGCATTTCCGTATGAGGGGTCTTCCCAGTACCCCCCACCGAAATGTTTCCGACCGATATTACGGGTATATCAAACCGTTCAGACTTGAAAACGTTCCTGTCATAAAGCTTGTTCCGTATGGCCAAAGTCAGCCAATAAGGAAACAGCAGGGTCTTGCTTGCAATTCCGGTAGATGCCATATAGATGCAAATCTACTAAAAAAATGCTTTTATGTTGTCTTTGAAGACAGTGAAATCGTTATCAAGTTTGGAAACGGTTATCCTTGTGTAAATCTGAGTGGTTTTTATGCTGCTGTGCCCGAGTATCTGGCTTACGCTTTCTATGCTCATACCATTGTTGATGGCCATGGTGGCAAAGGTGTGGCGGGCGCAGTGGAAGGAAATCCGTTTAGTTATCCCGCACTCGTCTGCTATGTCCTTCAGCTTGGCATTAAGATAGTTATAGCAACCTGTCTTGAAGAAGTACTTGGACTTTGATTTCTTCCCATACCTTTTAAGTATGGCCGCGGCCGGTTCAAGTACCTTTATCTGGAACGGTTTCTTGGTTTTCTTCCTTCGGGCAACGATCCAGATTTCATCTTTGCGTTCCACCAGGGAGTTTTTCGTGAGGCCTATCATATCCACATATGACAGTCCCGTCCAGCAACTCAGGACAAACAGATCTCTTGCCAGCGACTTCACGCGTCCTTTCAAGTTAATGTCCATCATTTTCCTCAACTCGCTCTCCGTCAAGAAGGAACGCTCTTTAACATCGGGAGAAAGATGGAACATGGAAAACGGATTCCTCTGTATCACCCCTTTGCTGAAGGCCGCCGCAACAAGATGTTTCAGCGGTATCTGATATACCCAGGCGGTAGAACGGCTCAAGCTGCAGTTTTCCATAAGGTAATTGCAGAATTCAGAAATGAAATCCTCCCCGATATCCTCGAAGGGGATGTCATCCGCTCCGGTTTTTTTCCGGATGAAATCGCCAAGATGTTTGCGTACGGATTCGTGTTTTTTCAACGTGGAAGAAGAGCGGTCTTTGCCGACTCTGTTTCGGAAGTACTCAATCTCCTTGTCATATGCTTCAAGAAGACAGGTGAAGGACTGTTTACGCTCATCGCAAATAGCTGATTTATAAGCGATGCCGCAGTTTGTGTTGCTGATTGTGAAATCAGTGTACAGGCAATTATTGCTGAAATAATGGTTCATAGAGCTCGGTTTTTTGCCCAAAAAACAGTGAAACACACTTAAAACACTATAACCAACTAAAAAATTAACTATGTTCAATCAAACAAAAACTAACAGGCATTTACGCCTGGGCGTTGCTTTCCTGATGGCTATGATGCTAAAGGGCACCAAGACCGGAACAAGCACGAACGTAGACGGAACCTATTCAATTAGGTGCGCTCCTAATGCAGTGCTTGTATTCCAGTCAGTTGGCTACGGCACCATCGAGGTTCCCGTAAACAACAAGAGTGTGGTTAATGCAGTCCTCAGAGACGACGCCAACGTCCTCAGTGACGTTGTCATCACTGCTGAGTACGGCCAGAAGCGTGTCCAGCGTTCCGTAGGATCAGCTGTACAGAACGTGAAGGCAACCGATATCCAGGAATCTGGACGTGAGGCCTTCGTAAGCGCTCTCCAGGGCCGTGTTGCAGGTATCACGGTTACCACCACAGGCGGTGCGCCAGGTGCTTCCACCAGCGTTATCCTCCGTTCCGTAACCTCCGTATCCGGTAACAACCAGCCTCTGTACGTTATCGATGGTGTGCCAATGAACAACAACACCTTCGACCCTAACCACAACTTCGCAATCGACGACGAGGTTAACAGCTACGCCGTTGACTACACCTCCAGAGGAAACGACCTCAACCCTGAGGACATCGAGAGCATGACCATCCTTAAGGGTGCTGCAGCTGCAGTGCTCTATGGATCAGACGCATCCAACGGTGCCATCGTGATCACCACGAAGAAGGGCCAGGCCGGAAGAGGTAAGGTTACTTACAGCAACCAGCTCACTTGGAGCAAGAGCTACGGCTTCCCTGAAATGCAGAAGGTATACGCCAACGGTCAGTATGGTGTAACCAACTACTACATGCAGTCATACTTCGGAGGTAAGTATCCGAAAGACGGCAGCGTGAAGCTGTATGACAACGTCAAGGCTCTCCTCCAGACCGGTTTCTCACACCAGCACAACCTGGCAGTTGAGGGTGGTACCGACAAGGTGACCGTACGTGGATCCGCTTCCTATCTGGATCAGAAGGGAACAGTTAAGACTACGGACTACACCCGTCTGAACATCTCCCTTTCCGGAAAGGCTCAGGTAACCAAGTGGCTGAACTTCGACGCCAACATGGGCTACACCGAGACCACCAACACCAAGGCCCGCAAGGGTATCTACGGTGTGTTCAGAAGAGCATCCAACTGGCCTATGACCGACAACATGGCCGACTATCTGGATCCTGACGGAGTACAGATGAAGCTTCCTGTTCTCTACACCGACACAGACCTTTACAACCCTCTGTTCGACCTGTACAAGAACAAGAACTACGACGAGACCAAGAGATTCTTGACCACCGTCGGCGTGAACATCACTCCTACCAAGAACACCTTCATCAGTGCAAAGATGGGATGGGATAACTCAAGGTCAGTCTATGAGAACTTCTACAGCCCATACTATGCAGACAGAAACAGTGGTTCCTACGGTGACGGCGGTGGTGTGAACATCTCACACTACAACCTGACCGACAAGTCCCTGAACGTACTTGCAGGTTACAACAACCAGTGGGGTGACTTCACCCTCCACGCACAGGTTGGATACCACCAGCAGGAGAACTACAGGGAGAACATGGCATCCTATGGTACCAAATTCTCTGTAAAGACCTTCTACTCACTGGAGAACTGCGACCCTAAGACTATCGTTTCCCGTACACGTCACTCCAAGAGAAGACTCCAGGGTATTTCCGGAGCCATCGAGCTGGGCTGGAAGAACATGGCCTTCCTGAACTTCCGTGCACGTAACGACTGGTCATCCACCCTTCCTAAGGACAACCGCTCATACTTCTATCCTGCAATCGAGGCTTCCTTCATTGCAACTGAGCTTCCGTTCCTGAAGAACAACGACTTCCTCACATACTTGAAGCTGAGAGCTTCCTTCGCCTCTGTAGGTAAGGACGCATCCCCTAACGCCATCTACCCAGCCCTCGAGGCAACCGAGAACATCGGCGGTGGATTCAAGTACGGCTACACCGGTCCTAACCTGACCCTGAAGCCAGAGATGAACAACGAGACTGAGGTCGGCTTCGAGGCACGTCTCCTCAACGACCGCATCAATATGGACTTCTCCTACTTCTGGAGAAAATGTAAGAACCAGTACATCGAGGCCTTCCGTCTGTCCTACGCTACCGGATTCGTATTGAATAACATGAACGTCGGTACCTTCAAGACTTGGGGATGGGAGTTCCACATCGACGGCGACATCCTCCGTACCTCTACCGGTTGGAGATGGAACGTTGGTTTGAACCTCGACCACAACGATTCAGAGGTTACCTACCTGCCTGAGAACGTTACCGAGTACTATAACGCATACACCTGGCTGTCAGGTAACCTGCGTAACGGTATCGTAAAGGGCTATCCTGTATTCGCCATGACCGGTAATGACTACCAGAGGAACAAGAACGGACAGGTGCTCATCAGCCCTACCACCGGTCTTCCTTTGACCCAGACAACCAAGTGGTCTTACATGGGTGACCGTAACCCTAAACTGAAGTATGGTGTTACCACTTCCCTTAGCTGGAAGAACTTCCGCTTCAGCATGCTGCTCGACGGCCGTTTCGGTGCAACGGTAGTTAATGCAACCAAACGTCAGATGATGTCTAACGGTACTTCTACCGAGTCCCTGTGGATGAGGACTAATAATAAGAAATACATCTTCAAGGGTGTACTTAACGATGGTCTTCAGGATACAGAAAACCCTACTCCTTCTAACATTGCCGTTGACTTCTCCAACTACTCAACCATCTACTCAGGTACTGACTGGGACTGGCTGGAGAAGCACGTGAACTGGATGAGACTGAAGGAAATCAGATTCCAGTACACTCTTCCTAAGAACTGGCTGCAGAGCGCAACCCACAACCTGCTGAGTGCAGCAAGCGTATGGATCAGCGCTAACGACCTCTTCACCCTGACCAACTACTCCGGTGTTGATGCGGTCGGTAACTCCAACTCCGCTTCTCTCGGTGGAACCGGCGGTATCGGTATTGATGCCTGGGGTGTTCCTACTCCTAGAAGCATGTCCCTTGGTATCAACTTAACCTTCTAATTGAAAGGAATATGAAAAAGATATATACTATAATTCTTGTTGCAACTCTGGGATTTTTCTTTGCAGGTTGCGACCACTATCTGGACGTCAACAAGAACATTGACGCTCCAGATGAGGATCAGGTAGAGGATTGGCACTATCTGGCGGGAATAGAGTCTGCTCTCCAGGGACTTACTTGGGACTGCCGAGCTACGCTTGTTCTCTCACAGATGATGGCAACCAGCAACTACACTGGATTCTGCAACTACTACTGGACTCCTTCAGATGCTGGTGGAGAAATGTGGAGGGTTACATACTGGCTTCAGGGTAAGAACCTTGAGAACTTCCTCCAGTATGCCACAGAACATGAGCACTGGACTATGGTAGGCATCGGTTGGGCTCTTAAGGCACACTCATGGGACGTTACCTCAAAAGAGAACGGCGATATGCCTCTGCGACAGGCTTTTGAGCCAGGAAGACTTTCTCACGACTATGATTATCAGGATCTGATCTACGACTCCATCCAGACTTGGGCTCTGAGAGCCATAGATTACCTTCAGATGGCAGACCAGACCATTTACTCATCAGACGCAAAGAAGTCAGACCTTATCTACAAACTCGACAACCAGAAGTGGATCAAGTTTGCTCACGGCATTCTTTGCCGTAACATGATCTCCCTGGTAAGGAAGACCGACTTCCTTTCCAAATATGCAGACCAGGTTATCGAACACGGTAAGCTTGCAATGCAGACTCTGGATGATGATGCCATGATTATTGTTCCAGGAGATGGTTCTGATGCGCAGTTCCCTGCAATGAACCATTTCTGGGCTCCTGTAAGAGGAAACATCGGAAACAACTGGTGGCAGGGCGATTACATCGTAAAGATAATGACCGGTACTGTTCCATTGTATGACCATGCAAGTGGCGGTATTGTTAGAACAGACAGGACTGACATCAACACTTCCTACTATCCTTATGCTTTGAACCCTAATCAGATCATCTGCGACACCATTAAGAGCACTCCGGGTCACTATGATCCTCGCGTTGCAGCCAAACTGTCTACCAGAGATAACCGTACTTATGAGGATATCGACAAGGAAGATAAAGTCAAGAGCTACAAGTACTATGGTGGAGTGTTCACCAGCCAGACCGGATACCAGGGATGGAATGCCGGAAACCTCTGGGGTATCAACGGTGAGGGCGCTAACGTTGCTCACAACGGAAAGGGCCGCTGGATGTTCAGCGATGACACTCCTTACGTAATCCTGACTTCTGCAGAAATCAATTTCAATATGGCAGAAGCTTACTTCATCAAGGGAGACAAGGCTAACGCACTGGCTTGCTGGAAGAAGGCTGTTGAGCTCGATATCCAGTTCACCAGAAAATACATCAGCCCTGGAAAGCCTCTGCAGGACAGCAAGGGTGCATATGTAAATGATGGTGCTAACCCAGGTGGCGACAAGATCGCTCTTGCAGTTTACGACAAGTTGGCTGCCGAGTATCTTGCAGGACCATATGTAGCAGGTATCACCACCTCTACCCTGACTCTCTCCCACATCATGATGCAGAAGTACGTGCACGAGTATCCTTGGCTGGCTTATGAGGCCTGGGTTGATCTCAGGAAGTACCAATATGACATCGACTTCACCGGAGACTATCCAAAGAACGGAAACGGATGGACAAAGGAGAGAGTACAGCAGAAGTGGGATGAGGATCCAACCAAGGTTTATAAGGGATTCTATCTTAAGGCTGCTGACGTAGAGGGAAGAAGAAGCAAGTACGACGACCACAACAATGGTTCTCCTGCTTACCGTATGACTCCGCGTTACAACTCCGAGTACATGTGGAACGCTCCAGCTCTGAAGGCTCTGAAACCTATACCTGGAATGCTCGAGAATGGAGACTATGACAACTACCATATTTCTATGCCATGGTTCTGCTACCCTGGAGATTATCCGGAATCAATTTAAATCTCAATGAATATGAAAAAGATATTTTTATCAATACTGGCAATTGCAGCTGTTTTCTCCCTTTCTTCATGCGAGAAGCATAAGATGCATTTTGATGTAGTGGAACTACCGGATGGCATTGCTGAATTTCAGCTGCACTATATGGAGGGTATAAGTAATGTTGCTGCTAACAACATTACACAAGTATTTGTGAACGGGCAGCTTTATTCAAGCTCTGGCGGATCAGGTACGCTTTATCCTTACAACGGAATTCCTAGCGGTGGTGGCGGAGGAAGATTCTTCCAGGCAAACCCAGGCTCCAATCACTTTCAGCTCTACAGAGGCGAGGAACTTGTTTATGACAGGGATATCAACCTCATAGGTGGCAAGAAACAAAATGTCATAATCTATGACCTCACAAAGGACCCTATCATCATTGATAATGGTTTTCCTTACTGGAAAGACAGACAGGTTTCTGGCGCAAACTGGAATACAGACCAGGTATTTAAGGTTCAATTCGTTAACCTCCTTATGGAAACTAACGGTGTTCCTTATGAAGGCAAGCTCCAGTATCAGTACAAGAGATCCGGTAACATTCTGGACCCTATCACCGGCGAGGTTATAGGTCCTGAGCCGGATGTATGGTATGATCTCGGTGAGCCTGTTGGATTTGGAGAAACAACAGGACTTCAGCTTATCGAAATCCACAAGGAGACATTTAACAGTAATGGCTCACAGAGACTGGACTACAAAATTATTACCGAATCTGGTGAAGAGCTGTATGCTTACGACCGCTCCGATGCAAAATTTGAAACCTACACCGATTGGTGGACCGCTTATATCGGAAGAGTGTACATTCACTGGTTCTGCGGTACAAGAGCCGGCGCTCCAGGTTGTGATGTTGCCCAGTGGGCTTCTATGTAATTTGAAAATCAGGCAGTCAAGCCTAATAGCTTGATGGCCGGATTCAAAAAAAGCCGGAACGGCCAATCGGCTGTTCCGGTTCTTTTTTGAAACTTAAACAATTCTCAAAAAACAAGAAATAATGAAAAGATTTTTGATTCTTGCAGCAGCGCTGATGATGGTGCTTCCTTCTTTTGCCCAGAAACTTTCCAAGGAAGAG
>CADAOA010000002.1:16970-124649 GCA_902789435.1 uncultured Bacteroidia bacterium
GGACAACCAGCTCACAGACAACAGCATATTCATCTCTTACGAGAAAACCAACATGTTCATGCAGGGTTACAGGGTATGCGGAAACTCATACACCAATATCGCAGAGGTAAAGGAGTATGATCTCGTAAAGGACAAGAAGGGAAACCTCAAGAAACTTGTAATCACAGTCCAGGGAAGACATATCCAGGGAAGATATCTGATTACAATGCCTAAGGTTGACAACGGAAACGTGGTTGACGTAATCTTCCAGCCTTCTTCAGGTGCTAACCTTAAATTCCAGGGACCAATCGTTCCTTCAAGGGTTGCCGGTTTCTACAAGAAATCCAATCCGGAATAACGGACATGTGCCAATAAAAAAAGGGGATGCTCGAAAGAACATCCCCTTTTTTTATCCCAATGGGCTGAGCCCATTATCAATAATTAGCCTTTACCAAAGACATTATTGCATCCAGTCCCACATAGAGAGCAGTGTCAAAGTCGTCAATGTAACTTCTAGAGTTGCAGAGAAGGACTCCGTTCACACCGTTATTTCCCCTTACTATGATGGTACCGGTTCCATTGATGTTTCCTCCGTGATATGAAGCCCAGTTGGTAAGGGTGTTATGGCCGATTCTCCATCCGAAGCCGTAACCTCCCTTGCCGGAAGATGTGTAGTTGGTATACATCATATCCAGGGTCTCTTTCTTGAGGATGTCTGGAACTACGGTTCCGTAATCCTCAGCGCAAACAACCTGCATAAGGTCTACAGGAGATGCGATAACAGCACCGCAGGCAGCAACGACAGCCATATCGTTCTGATATGCGTCAGTACTCTGCTGAGCATAATAGCAGGCCTCGTTTGCCCTTCTTTCAGCCCTGGAGTTCTTTGCAATCCACACATCGGTGACACCGGCCTTAGCCTCAACCTGCCTCAGATAAGCCTCATAGGTACCGCCTGTCAGTTTCTCAACGATCTGTCCGAGAACGCAGAAACCGAGGTTATAGTAGGAATAAACGCTTCCAGGAGTGTTGGACACAGCGGTATTAACCATATACTCAACCCTTTGCTTAAGGGTTTTGCCATAGAATCTGCTGTCGCCTGTAAAGATTGGATCCACGCCGCCGGTAGTAGCGTACTGCCAGCCGGAAGTATGGGTAAGAAGGTGACGTACCTTTATCTGGTCTACACCGGTAGCGTGGGCGCCAGGATACATGCTCTGGAGAATACCTTCCTTGCTGTCCGGACCGTTTGCTCCGGCCGGAGCGAATACATAATCATCTGGGGAAAGCTTGCCTTCCTCATACAAGGTCATGATACAAAGGGCGCACTGGAACTTGGAAACGCTGGCCAGACGGAACAGGGTGGTAGGAGTAGCCCTGACTTTTGGAGTCTGGTCTATAATTGCATATCCGTAACCTGCCGTGTACGCGAGCTTTTCATTCTTTGTAGTTGCCACGCCAATGCCAGGGATATTATACTTCCTCATTATTGAATAAACCTGTGCATCAATATCGGCATTTCCCTTGCGGACAAGCACTGTATAGTACTTGGAATGCTTTCCGTCTTCTGCCGTAACAACCAATTCTACATCACCTGTAAAGTTTACTGGCGTTACTCCTGAAGTTACAGCAGCTCCACCCATTTTAACAGTGGACTTATCGCTTGCGTTGTATGTAGGAACAAGCTTTGTCAAATCTGCCGACTCAGGAACGGTAATCAGAACGAGGTTTCGGTTCTGGATAGTCGCGATAACTCCTGTCGGACTGTTAACCAGACCAGGATTTGAAGTAGACTTGAACTGGAATGTTGAAAGTTCGCACTTTGTTGATATCGTAGGCGTTACTGGCTCCGGTTCAATTTTGCCGTTTTCTCCGTTTCCACCTCCGCCGCAATTTGTCAGTATCAACGATGAAGAAACCATCAGCACTGCCATAAACAGTGTCCTGGCCTTTAGATAGAATTCTGAACGTTTCATAACTCTTTCTTGTTGTTATCTTATATTAATTTATCTATCAAAAATCAGTCCCTCTTTATCTGCTGCTTGGAGAAAATGTACTCTCCATCTGAAGTTACGCCTTCGATCACCACGGTATAGCTGGACCTTCCGTCTGAAGTGTTAAAGTGGAATTGTCCCTTTCCTCCCTCAACCTTTACGGCAGGTTCCCAGTAAATCGTTGATCTCCTGTCGCTTCCTGAGCGGCTTATAGCCTTGCCCTGGACATCGTAGGCTGGACTGTAGAACTTCTTAGGCCGCTGCCATCCGAGAGGATAGCCCTTGGTAACGTTCTTAGGCATTCCCGTTTTTGCAGCCGGCTTGGTCTTGATCATAATAACAGGAATAATGGCACCGCTTCCATCCTGCATCGGTGAGAAAGGAGCCGCATCTATTCCCCTGAGGAAAACGAAGGCTTCCAACTCATCTACAACATAATGATCCAGTTCTGAAGAGGATGGAGCCTGGAAACCATCTATATAGACTATGATTTCAGTATAATCGCTGATTTCCCAGTTGGCAGCCCTGGCCGGAACCCTGCAGACCAGTTTCCTGTCTCCGGAAGTCGTATCCCTGTCTTCCCTGATTCCGGTGCAGTTTTCCAGAACATAGGTGAACAGATCATATCCGATATAAGGCTTCAGATCCTCCTCTGTCTTCATCTGTCCCTCCTTGAAATACTGTACAGGGAATGGAGAGATATTATCCTTTGCCTTAACCATCCTCTGCGATGTGACATAAACAGGATCCAGCTGATAAACTTTCTCTCCGCCGCTGTTGTAGTAATTCTGGATCATATACTGGGCAACGTCCTGAGAATAGTCCACCTTTTCTTTCCTTCTCTGGTAACTGATTACCGGAGCAAATGAATCATCATTGATGTAAGGGATGAAGGATCTCTTTCCTCCTCCAAGACTTACCGCATTGACAATGAACAGGGTAGAGTCAGGGAAATTAACATCTTTAAGCTCGAAGAAACCGGTTGAGTCCAACTGGCCCATAGCGGTGAAACCAATGGAAGGGGCCACAAAGGAAACAATGGAAGCTCTTCCTTTCCTCAGCGATGCTTTCTTCACCCTTCCGGAAATGGTCTGGATATACTCCTTACCGAACTGAGGCATATCGTACTGTCCCTTGAAAATCGCAGGAAGATCGTAATACTGCCAGCCCTGAGTCATCATGAGAAGATCGGCGGCAGCCTCTCTTTCTCCGAAATCCACGTTCTCGTCGAAATACCACTGCGGATTCTCAACATAACCCTTCAACTCGGAAGACATGAGCATATAGGAAACGATGTTGTTTTCCGTACCCAGATATGGTGCGTGGGAATCGTCTGTAACAGAAACTGAGAGATCTCCGCTAACCGGACGGTTGAGAGTTATGGTACAGTTGACCGGATCCCTCTGCCCGTAAACAGGATGGTCTGTTGCCATTTTCACCTCTCCTGAAGAAACCGGAAGGACCATAAACGGCCTCTTGGCATAAACATTTCCCTCGGAATCTGCAATCGTGGCCACATTGATTCCCTCAGCGAGGTTGTTTATAGGAAGAGCCAGCTTGGTGGCTGAGCTGAGAGGCTTGCTGTAGAAAATCTCCGTTCCGTTGGAAAGGATGAACAGCAGGGAATTCTTGTCCAGGTTATCTGTGGCATACAGATTGGCGATAATGTTCTCTCCGCTGAAAGTGAGGTTAATGCAGGCACCCGTGTTCTCAGGGGACGGAAGGTTGACCCTTTTCTCAACATCCCTGGTGTCTTTGATCCTGGCGTAATAACTGCTGCCAGGAACCGGAGCGAAAGAGAATTTGCCCATACCGAGGGAGTTGGTCTTGAAAGAAGCTACCTTGTTGTCCCTGTTGTCCAGGATATCTCCCTCCACAACCGTTCCGAATCCTGCTTCATCCACGCACTTGACACCGATAACTGCTTTAGTCCCGGCAAAATACCGTCCGCTCTCCGGAAGGAACTGGCAGTCCACATCGTGCCTTTCCTTCTTTTCCTTCTTGAAAGGATTCAGGACACCGACCTTGGTATATTCTTCAGTATTGTCCACCTTGTGATCGACAAGGTCCTTTACGAAATTGTCCTTGATTGGATTGATGACGGTAATCATCCTGCTGTATACATAGTCTGCCGGGAAGTTCAGGGCCCAGTAGGAATAAGCCCTGAGGATTGCCGTTCCGGTATTCATATCGCTGTCCAGAACGATATAGCCCTGGAGCACACCGTTACGCCTTTTCACCTTCACCCTCTGAACCATCCTGTGAGTTTCCTCTATCTTATTGGAATACACATTCTTGGCATAATAATATGTGAGAAGCTCAACATAGATATAATTGCTCTCCGGGAACTCGGACACAAGGGAATTGTTAACCAGGTAACCTTTGAACCAAACTGTATCTCCCACACAGTAAGTTTCCCTGTCTGTCTGAAGATAGAGTTTCTCAGGCGAAAGAAGCTGGGAATAAGCCTTGAAACGTTCTTCAAGCTTGTTCTGGGCAGACATTGTATTACCGCACAAAAGGATTGCAATGGCTGCGATAAAAGATATTTTCAGAAAATTCCTCATATTGAAAACACACTATTTGGGTGCAAATTAATAAAAAAAAACGGGATGGCCGTACAACCACCCCGCTTTCTTTTTGCTAATCCAGAGATTAGTCGCTGAGAGAGAATCTGCGGAAGGAAAGAACCTTAACCTCAGGATCCATTCTCTTAAGGTACTGGGCTACAGTCTCCTTGCCATCTCCAAGAGCCAGAATCTGCTCGTTGAGGGTCTTCTCCTTGAAGAACTTCTGGAGACGTCCGTTGGCAATGTTCTGAATCATGGCCTCAGGAAGGTTGGCGGCCTTCTGCTCGGCGGCTTCCTTCATGATCTTGCGGCCCTGCTCAGCCTGCTCAGGAGTAATCCATCCCTTAGCGGTGTTGCTCTCGATATGGTCTTCGCTGTCGAAGTGATTAGGATTCAGACCAGCCTTGCTCAAAGCTGCGTCAACTGCCTTCTTAACCATTTCTTCCTTGGTCTTGCTTACTGCAAGAGCCAATTCCTCATCCTTTATCTTCTGAGGGATATCGTCTGCTGTAACAGCGATAGGAACCATAGCGGTGATCTGCATTGCGATCTCCTTTGCAACATCGTCAGAAATCTTCTTGCTGAAGCCTACGATGGTGGCAACTTTCTGGTTGCTGTGGATGTAGAGTCCTACGAAAGGAGCCTCTATCTTCTCATAGCAAGCAACAACGTGCTTCTCGCCGCTCTTTCCGGTCTGGTCCATAACTGCATCCTCGATGGTCAGGTCCCCTACCTTGCACTTCTTGAGTTCGTCAAGATTTGCAGGAGTATTGGCGATGGCTGCGTCTGCGATAGCGTTAGCAAGAGCCTGGAATCCTTCAGTCTTGGCTACGAAGTCTGTCTCGCAACCCAGGCAGGAAAGTGTGGCAACGGTCTTGTCTGCATTTGCCCTGGCCAGAACTGCACCCTCGGTGGTCTCTCTGTCAGAACGCTTTGCAGCGATAACCTTACCCTTCTCCCTAAGAATTTCCTTTGCTTTTTCGAAGTCGCCCTCAGCCTCGATCAAGGCCTTCTTGCAGTCCATCATACCGGCCTGCGTCATCTGGCGAAGCTTCATTACGTCTGATGCTTTGATTTCCATAATCAGTCTCGTTTAAATTATTCAGCCTTTGGCTCTGCCTTCTTTGCAGGCTTGTCCTCTGTATTGACTTTTCTTCTAGGACGGATCTTCTTGCCCTCTGGCATAGAGTCGGAAGCCTTCTTCTCACCCTCAGCCTTTGATAGCTCCTTGTCCTTTGCTCTCTTCTCTTCTTCTGCAGCTGCCTTCTCTCTCTCGAGCTTTCTTTCCTCGAGACCTTCGGCGATTGCACCGCAGAGTGCGCTGACAACTACCTGAACGCTCTTTGCAGCGTCGTCGTTGGCAGGAATCACATAATCTACTGGAGTTGGATCGCAGCAAGTATCTACCATCGCGATAACAGGAATATTCAGTCTCTTGGCCTCCTTAACGGCATTGGCCTCTTTCTGAACATCAACAACAAACAGTGCTGACGGGAGACGGCTCATATCTGCTATTGAACCTAAGTTCTTCTCCAACTTTGCTCTCTGACGGTCTACCTGAAGTTTCTCTCTCTTTGCAAGAGTCTCGTAAGTTCCGTCAGTCTTCATCTTGTCAATGGTATTCATCTTCTTGACAGCCTTGCGGATTGTCGGGAAGTTTGTAAGCATACCACCTGGCCATCTTTCAGTTACATATGGCATATTCACGGCTTTGGCCTGCTCCGCGATAATGTCTTTGGCCTGCTTCTTTGTTGCGACAAAAAGAATCCTGCGTCCGCTGCGGGCGAGGTTCTTCATCATAGCTGCCGCGTCATCAATCATAAGCACGGTCTTGTGCAGGTCGATAATATGGATTCCGTTCTTCTCCATGAAGATATAAGGAGCCATCTTAGGATTCCATTTCCTCTTCAGGTGTCCGAAGTGTGCGCCTGCCTCTAATAATTCTTGGAAATTTGTTCTTGGCATTTTAATAACCTTTAATGCTTTGTTAATCTTTTTTCTTTTGCCTGACATTCCATCAGGCCTCTTTTCATCAACCTCAGTCTCTGAGGTTTTCCGCAGAAGGGCAAAGAGTGGTAATCATTTCGAGTCCACAGCTTTTACTACCTCTTCTGTGCTCAATACTTTACAACGCAAATACTAACGCTTGCTGAACTGGAAGCGTCTGCGTGCACCAGGCTGGCCAGGTTTCTTTCTCTCGACCTCTCTTGCATCTCTTGAAAGGAATCCTTCCTTCTTCAGAACTGAGCGGTATGCCTCGGCATCCACCTTGCAGAGAGCGCGGGCGATAGCGAGGCGAAGAGCCTCTGCCTGTCCTTTGATTCCACCACCGTCCAGGTTAGCGACAATGTCAAAATTGGCCTGGGTGTTGGTAACTGTAAGAGGCTGCATTACAATGTACTTGAGGGAATCGTCAGGGAAATATACTGCCAGTTCCTTTCCGTTGATTGTGATGTTGCCTTTGCCTGAACCCACATAAACGCGAGCAACAGCTGATTTACGTCTTCCAAGGGCGTTTACTTTCTCCATGCTCTTAAATCTCGTTTAAAGTGATTGTTCTTGGTTTCTGTGCCTCGTGAGGATGCTCGCTGCCTGCATATACGTGCAGATTGCGGAACATCTGGGCTCCGAGTCTTGATTTAGGAAGCATTCCTCTTACAGCTTCCTCTAAAACTGCTACCGGCTTGCGCTTCAAAAGCTCTGCTGGAGTTGTGAAACGCTGGCCGCCAGGATAACCGGTGTGCCTTACGTACACCTTGTCAGTCAACTTCTTGCCTGTCAGACGGATCTTCTCGGCGTTGATAACGATAACGTTGTCGCCACAGTCTGTGTGAGGTGTGAAGTTGGCTTTGTTCTTGCCCCTGAGGATCAGTGCCAATCGGGAAGCAAGACGGCCTAAAATCTGGTCTGTTGCATCGATCACCAGCCACTCCTTGGTAGCTGTCGCATCGTTTACAAAGGCCGATTTGTAACTTCTGTAATCCACTGTTTGTTGTTTTAAATTACTAAAAAATACCCGTCAAAAACGGGACCCCTCATTTTTAAGGGGGTGCAAAGATAGGTAAAATTTCTTTATTTGCAATATCTTTGTCATCGCGATGGGATTCAAGATCGGAAACATAGAATTCAGGGACAAGGCGCTTTTCCTTGCGCCGATGGAGGATGTGACAGACCCTTCCTTCAGATATATTTGCAAGGAATACGGGGCGGACATGATGTACACTGAGTTCGTGTCTTCAGATGGCCTTACCCACAATGCCGAGAAGTCTTTCAAGAAGATGGAGGTCTTTGACTATGAAAGACCTATCGGAATCCAGATATACGGGCACATTCCCGATGCAATGGTGGAAGCGGCCAAGTTCGCTGAGCAGTATCATCCGGATTTGATAGACATAAATTTTGGCTGTCCGGTCAACAAGATTGCAAAGAGAGGGGCAGGGAGCGGAATGATGAGGTTTCCTGACCTGATGGTGGAGATAACGGAGAAGGTGGTGAAGGCCGTGAATCTTCCGGTGACAGTGAAGACAAGACTGGGCTGGGACGAGAACTCATTGATTATAGTTGAATTGGCGGAAAGGCTCCAGGATGCGGGAATCAAGGCCCTGACTATACACGGGAGAACCCGCTGCCAGATGTACAAGGGGCAGGCTGACTGGACACTGATCGGGAAGGTGAAAGAGAATCCGAGGATGAAGATTCCTATTATAGGTAATGGAGATATCATTGACGGACCTTCCTGCAAAGAAGCCTTTGACAGATACGGCGTGGATGCGGTAATGATAGGAAGAGCCACTTATGGCCACCCGTGGATATTCAAGGAGATAAGGCACTATCTGGACACGGGAGAAGAGATGCCGCCTATGAGCGTCAATGAAAGGGTGGCGCTGGCAAAGATGCATTTTCTGAAATCAATCGAGATAAAAGGAGAAAGGCGAGGACTTCTGGAAATGAGAAGGCATCTTAGCTGCTACTTCAAGAATCTGTTCAATTTCAAGGAAACCAGAATGAAACTGGTTACGGAAAACGACCCGCAGAAAGTCCTTGAACTCCTGGACTATGTAGCCGCTACTTGGGGTTAGAGTCCTCGTTCCTCTGCTTTAGCTGGACCTTGACGCTTTCCTTATGGATGATTTCCATCAGCGATTTGGCAAAATCCCTGTCCAGACCCAAGGATTCTGCAAGGTCTGACCTGTTTTCCACGATCTCGCTGTAGCGCTTGCTCTGGAGGACAGGCATATTGTTTCTCTGCTTGAAATCCCCTATCTGCCTGGAAACGTCCATTCTCTTTGAAATAATCTGAAGAAGGCTTTCGTCCAGGGAGTCGATCTGGGAACGGAAAGACTCCAGGCTCTGCTGGTTCTGGGAGTTTTCCCTGACTTTCAGATGGGAGAGGATTTTCTCCAGCTGGATCGGGGTGATCTGCTGGGCTTTGTCGCTGAGAGCCTGGTCAGGATTGATGTGGCACTCTATCATAAGGCCGTCGTACATCAGGTCCAGGGCCTGCTGGGAAATAGGAGCGATAAGCTGCGGCTTGCCGCCCATATGGCTCGGGTCGCAGAGCATCTGGATGTCCGGGAACCTTCTTTTCATCTCGATCGGGATGTGCCACAGGGGAATGTTGCGGTAGATCTGGTTGCCGTAAGAGCTGAAGCCTCGGTGAACGAGGATTATCTGCCTGATTCCGGCGTTTAGGAAACGCTCCAGGGCACCAGCCCAGAGCTCGACATCGGGATTGACAGGATTCTTGATCAGAAGAGCCTCCGGAGTCTTGTCCAGATTCTTGACGGCGTCTGCCAGAGCCTGGACCGCAAACGGGTCTGCGGTAGTGCGGGCCCCTATCCAGAGAATATCCACCCCGGCCTCCAGAGCCTGGTGAAGATGTTCGGGAGTCGCAACCTCGCAGCAGACTTTCAGCCCTGTTTCTTTTTTGACGTCACTTAGCCACTGAAGGCCTTTGGAACCCACTCCTTCAAACATTCCGGGCCTGGTCCTGGGTTTCCACAATCCGGCCCTGAAGGCGTAAATGCCTGTCTTGGCCAAAGCCTTTGCCGTTTCAAGAACCTGCTCCCTGCTTTCAGCGCTGCAAGGGCCAGCTATGATTTTTATCCTGGACTTCATAAAAAAATACTCAAGGGTGTTCTGCAATCCTATATCAGAGGCATTATCCAAACCTATTTACTTTCCCCTGCAAATATAGCGATTGCAGTCCTCAAGAGCATCAACATACGCCACTTTGGCGCAAAAAAAATCCCGCTTCAATCAAAGCAGGAGAACACACACTATAACCAAAAACTGCAAATGCACGGTCTCCTGCCTTACTCCTGATGCCAGGAATAAGACATATAAAGGCCGTTATATCTGCTTCTGATAAACATTACGGATGCAAAGGTAATTCTTTTTTCTTATGTCGATACAAATTGTAACCGAAATTTAACATAATAATCTTCAAACACCCCTAAAACCCTTTCATTTCAGGCCTTTTTTTATTATATTTGCCTATGAATCACAAGCCATTATGGAATCATGAAGCTATATACAAATCAAGATATCAATACATTAGGAAAGACAATCCCGCCTTGTAGTGGAATATTTGCCATTATTGATAATAAAGTGGAAGATTATTTCTCTGCGATGAAAAATTGGAAGATTATTCCCCTTCACGCTTCCGAATCTTCCAAAAATCTGGCAACAGCAGCCAGGATCTGCTCCTGGCTTATGGAAAACAAGGCAGACCGGGACTGCTTCTTAATCGGAGCCGGAGGAGGAGTGACTACGGATATCACGGGATTTGTTGCCTCGACATACAAAAGAGGTGTCAGATTCGGCCTTGTGCCAACCACCCTTCTCGCTTCAGCGGATGCCGCCCTCGGAGGGAAAAATGGAGTCAACCATCTGGGCATCAAGAATATGATAGGTACCATCACCCAGCCTGAATGGGTATTCCAGTCTCCGGCATTCTTCAAGACTTTGTCCAGGCGCATCTTCAGGGAAGGAATCGCCGAGGTACTTAAGACATTCTTCATTTTCAGTCCGGACCTCTATGGGTTTGCCGTTTCTTTCTTCAGCGGTTATGACCACAGGAATCCTTCCAAAAAGGAAGAAAGGATATTGGAAAGGATAATAAAAGAATGTGCACGGCTCAAGATGGAGATTGTCAGAAAAGACGAAAAGGACAGGGGAGAAAGAATGGTGCTGAATCTCGGGCACACTTTCGGCCACGCCCTGGAGAACTGGGCGGCGGAAAACCGCAAAAACATCCTCCACGGAGAAGCAGTGGCGGCGGGAATCGTGCTTTCCGCAAAGGTCTGTGCAGCATTGGACCTCTGCCCTAAAAACCTTGCCGGGGAATTGGCGGAAGACTTCAAGGCGGTAGGCCTTCCATCTTCCTTCGGGGTCCGCGTTTCCCAGATTTTCAAGGCAATAGAACAAGACAAGAAAGCTTCTTCAGACACCGTTACCCTTATACTTCCTATAGAACCGGGGAACGTTGTCCGGTATATTATTCCGGTGGGAGACCTCCGGAAACTTTGCTCCCGCCTTATGATTTGACTATGATGATCTGCGCCAGCATCGGAGAAAAAGATTTCGGGAAATGCAGGCAGTTGCTTTCCTCCTTCAGGTTCTGTGAACTGAGGGGAGATCTATGCTGCCTGTCTTCAAAGGAGGTGGAGGAGGTCCTGGAAGAAAACAGGAATACCATCTTCACTTACAGATTTACAGAGTCCGATAAAAATATATCCCTGGAGCAGACGCTTCTTGCCATTGAGAAAGGAGTATGGGGAGTGGACCTTGACCTTGGAGTTCCCTCAGATTATCTCTCAGCTGTCAGGAAGGCCCTTGCGAAACATCCCGCCACAAAACTTATAATCAGCTGGCACTCAGATTCAATGCCGGAGTTTGGACATCTTAGGAAAATCGCGGAGGATTGCAAGAAAAAAGGTGCTGACATTGTAAAGGTTGCCCCAACCGCAAAGACATTGGAAGAAGCCTCCAGGGTTCTGAGGCTCTATTTCAGCGATGAGGTAGAAAGAGACCGCCTCATCGCATTTGCCCAGGGAGAGGCGGGGCGCTGGACAAGATTAGCCTGTCTTGGCCTCGGCTGTCCGGTTTCCTATGCCTCCTCGGGCAAGGCCACGGCAGAAGGACAGTTCAACTATGAGGAAATGTCACGTCAGGCAAACGGCATTCCTTACCACATCGATGATATTTCCCAAAGCGGACTTTTCTCACGCTTTTGCGAAAAGAGTTCTCCTTCCAAAAAGAAGAGAAAAACAGCTTCCGTATGCATTCCGTGCTCAAAAAGCATAGTCCAAAGAGCACTTCTGGCCGCTGCCATATCTAACGGGCAGAGCGTTCTTAGGAATTTTGACTCTTGCCAGGATATAAAGTCTGCCATAGCCTTTGTCCGCAAGTGCGGGTGCGTGGTCAAGTCAACCCGGGACGGAAGCAGTGCCAGGGGAGAGAAAATGCTCATTGTGAGGAGTGCCGGCATTTCCAAATGGAAGTCTTTCCAGACGGCAGAGGCCGGACAGAGCGCCCTGCTTCTGAGGATGCTTCTTCCGCTCTGCGCCTATGCTTCCAGCTTGAGGAACCACACGGCCATCTCTTCCAGGATAACCGTTACTGGAGATGGTTCCCTGACCCGGAGAAGTCTGGTTTCAGACATCCAGTCTCTGAAAAGCGCAGGAGTTAAATGTAATGGAACTACAGTACCTGTAACCCTCAGCGGAGCTTCTTTCCGCAAAGCTTTCACTATCTCCGGCAAAGATTCTTCTCAAACCGTAACGGGACTTCTTATGGTACTTCCGATGCTAAGGCATGATACTCTCCTTACTGTTGAAGACGCATCCAGCATCCCTTACATAGACCTTACGATCAAAGTCCTTGGTGCATTTGGAATAACACTTGATTACAAGCGGGAAGGCCGTACCCTTCATTTTGAAATAGAAGGGCGTCAATCTTATTCCCCGGTAGACATGTTCCTGGAAAGCGACTGGAGCGGAGCTTCCAATTTCCTTGTTGGAGGAGCCATAGCTTCCGTGGTTTCCAAGCGTCTTGAAAACCACCAGGATTTCACGGTTAAGAAGATGGATTCCCCTTCTGCCCAGGCAGATGAAAGAATACTGGAAGTTCTCTCCCGGTGTGGAGTGGATATAAAATCAGAAGCCACTGACAGAAATGAATTTTCTCCGGTCTCAGACTTCAGGTATGATACACGCCGGCATAATTTCCAGAACCTGGCCGACATTAACGTTGAGGCTAAAACGCTTAAAGCCTTCTCGTTTGACGCAACGGACAGCCCTGACCTCTTCCCTATTCTGACAACTTTGGCTGTCTACTGCAACGGACAAAGCCGGATAAACGGACTGCACCGCCTCCAGAACAAGGAAAGTAACCGTGCCGAAACCATTCTCCTGGAGTTCAGCAGGATGGGTTACGCCCTTCACATCGAGGAAGATGAACTGGTAATAGACGGAAACGGTGGTGTGGCAGTCTGCCCGGAAAAAAGAATCCTCTGCTCCTCCCACAATGACCACAGGATTGCGATGGCAGTGATAATCTGTGCAATGTTCCGAAAGCATTTCAACACAGAGCCTGGTGATGTACTCCTCGACGATATAGACTGCATCGGCAAATCTTTCCCTACATTTGTGGAAAGGCTCCAGATAAACGGACAATAGACAAGAACAATATGAACACCTACGGAAAGAACTTTACAATCACCATATTCGGAGAATCCCACGGACCGTTTGCCGGTGTCGTGATAGATGGGATAAAGCCTGGCATCAAGCTTTCTGAAGAAGATTTCAGGGAAGACCTGGAAAGAAGAAAGAACGGAGACATCCCTTCTCTTTCGAAAGGAGTTACAGCCAGACAGGAAGAAGATATCCCTATTTTCATTTCCGGACTTCTGGACGGAGTTGCCACTGGAGCTCCCCTTGCCATCCTTTTTGAAAACAGGAACCAGCAATCCAAAGACTACAGCGCCTTCAAGGATCAGCCAAGACCTTCCCACGCAGACTTCGCCGCTTTTTCCAAGTTCAAAGGATTCAACGATATACGTGGTGGCGGAATGTTCTCCGGAAGAATGACTCTTCCGCTTGTGGCCGCCGGTACGGTTGCAAGGAAATCCCTTGAAAACGCAGGATTCAACATTACTTTCAAAGCCGTGATTTCTGCCATCGGAGGAAATAAGGATGCCGATAAATGGGAAGAAATCATCAGTAGTGCCAAAGCCGAGGGAGATTCCCTAGGAGGAGAAATCATCTGCAGGATTGACGGAGTTCCTGCCGGAAAGGGAGCGCCTTTTTTCGACTCGCTGGAATCCCAGATAGCCCATCTGGCGTTTTCCGTTCCCGGAGTCAAGGGAATACAGTTCGGGGATTTTTCAGATTCACCTGAAGGAAAGAACAAGGCATCGCTGATGAAAGGCTCGGAATTCAACGACCCTATAATCGACTCCCAAGGTCATACCTCCACCAACCACAGCGGCGGAATCAACGGAGGCCTCTCCAACGGCAATCCTATAGTTTTCACCCTGGATATCAGGCCTGCGGCAAGCATAGCCAAAGCCCAGCAGACCTTCAATTTCAAAAGCGGCAAGACAGAAAAACTGAGCATCGGAGGCCGTCACGACGCATGCATAGCTCTCCGATGCCCTGTAATTGCTGAATCCGTTGCCGCCATAGCTCTGGCGGACATCCTTTTATAGGCTCGGCATAAGGATAGAACCGGCCACTACGGTGGAAACCTTTGCCCTTACAGGAGCCATATTTCCAGTATCGTAAGGATGAACCCTGTTAGCCAGGATGATAACTGCGGTCTTGGTAGCAGGATCAATCACGATGGAAGGTCCGGTGTAGCCAGTATGCCCGAAAGCTTCCTCGGAGAAGAGATCTCCTGCCGTGTAGTAATGGACATCATTATCCCAGCCCAGGGTACGGCCGAATCGGCGAACCTCTCTTGGAACGGTTCTCATCGCCTTCACGGTAAGAGGGCCGAGAATTCTCTTTCCGTCATACTCGCCGCCATTAAGAAGAGCCGCGCAGATAACAGCAAGGTCCTCGGCGTTGGAGAATACTCCTGCATTACCTGAATTGCCGTTTCCGCAAACCCTTGCCAGAGGATCGTGAACCTCACCGATAAGGCATTTCCCGTCAGGCTGCTTCTCTGTCGGGGCCACCAGTTTCATTATATGTTTCTTCTTCAGAAGCTTCGGGTTATAGGTAGTGTACTCCAGGCCGAGGCGGTCAAACACGTTCTCCTGGGCATAATCCTGGAGTTTCATTCCGGTAACCTTCTGAAGCACGTTTTGCAGAGTTATGAAGTTCAGGCAGCTGTAAACGTGACCGTTTGCAGGTCTGTAAACCCTCTTGCAGTGGCTGATCCAGTCTATAAGATTGGCGGCATCTGCCTTTCCGTACTTCTCTTCAATAACAGAAGGGTTCACGTATGCCGGCAGACCGCTGGTATGTGTCAGAAGGTCTATGATCCTGATATGTACCTTCTTGCCATCTTCATCCACATAAGGCTCGAAATCCGGGAGATACATATCGACCCTGTCTATCAGACGGACTTTCCCCTGTTCTATCAGCTGCATGAAACTCAGGGTTGTTCCCACGCACTTGCTGCAGGATGCAAGGTCAAAAACGGTGTTCTCCGTCATCTTCTCCTTCTTAGGATAGATGGCCTTGTTGCCGTAGGCCTTCAGGAAGACAACCTTGTCTTTTCTTACGACACAAACCACGGCACCTGGCATCAGGGTATCCTTGATGGCCTCTTCTATGATGTTGTCAATTCCGGAAAGTCTCTGGGAAGACATACCCATGAGCTCCGGTGTGGAACGCTCGAGCCTGGTTCCCTGAGCCGCCACAAAAAGGCACGAGAGAACGGCCGCTGTCAAACAGAATAATTTCTTCATAACTGTAAATTATTATCGCGATATTTGTAAACACAAATTTAACAAAACTATGAGAAAACACACCTGGATTCTTTGCATGGTTTTATGCCTGACTTTTTCCTGTTCCTCCGCAAGTAACCAGGAAAAACCTTCCGAAACTGTGGTTGAAAAAGAAAAATTTCCTGACACCCTTACAGTTGCGGTAGTGGGAGACATCATGATGGGAAACACTTTCCCTCACGACAGACTCCCGGCCGAGGACGGGAAGAGACTGTTTGACGACGTGAAAGACCTCCTCAAGGGCGCGGATATCACCTGCGGAAACCTGGAAGGGACAATCGCAACCAGCGGAAAGCCGAGGAAAAACCTGGGAAGCCCGATGGCGTTCATGTTCATGATGCCTCCGCGATATACCCAGCATCTTCTGGATGCCGGCTTCGACTTTGTGGGCCTTGCCAACAACCACATCTACGACTTCTTTGACGAGGCTATGACACAGACCGAACAGAATCTTCAGAAGGCCGGACTGGGATACGCAGGAGCCAAGGACCCGACCGGAAAGAACCCTCATCAGGAATACTGCACCAAGACTTTCGTCCTCTCTTCCGGGGACAGCATCAAGGTGGGATTCAGCGCATTCGGGCACGAAGACTACAGCCTTAGGACAAGGGATACCGCAACCGTCAAAAGAATTGTAAAGACCCTCAAGGAAGAACTTCTATGCGACATTGTCATCCTCAGTTTCCACGGCGGAAAGGAAGGTTCCGGAGCCAGGCATCTGCCTTACGGGTCCGAGAACTTCTACGGAGACGAACGCGGATTCCTAAGGGACTTCGCGCATTTTGCCATAGACTGCGGAGCGGATGTCATCTACGGTCACGGACCACATGTTGTAAGGGCCGTAGAACTCTATAAAGACCGCTTCATCGCCTACAGCCTGGGCAATTTCTGCACAGCGGGTATGGGAACTTCCGGCCTGGTCGGCTATGCTCCCCTCGTAAGAATAAGGATAGACGACAAGGGAAAATTCATAGACGGCAAAATCCACTCTTTCCTCCAGCTGCCGATGAAAGGCCCGAAGACAGACGCCAGGAATACAGTGGCAAAGGAAATCGCCTCCCTTACAAAGGAAGATATCAAAGATTCCGCCCTGGACATCGCAGAGGACGGGACAATAACCAGAAAATAATAACTTTGACTATATTTGTATAGAATAATCCAAACGCTAAGCTTCAATGAAAACTTTTAAGACAATCTCGCTTTGCCTGATCCTTTCTTCAGTGGTTCTATCCAGCTGCAAGAATTCAGGCGAGGCACAGAAAAAGGATGAGGCTCCGAAGGCCGAGGTCTCTGAAGTTCAGGTTCCTGAGCATTACTCCCTTCCGGCAGAACTTCAGTATGCCGAGCCCGAGACCTATCAGGTAGAAGACAAGACCTATCCTCTTTACCTTTTTGACAAGTTCTATCCGATAGGATGGAGCAAGGACGGAAAGCTGGCCTATATGGAAGAGCCGGCGGACGAAGCCGTGGGAGCATATTTCTTCCAGTTCCACATCTATGACCTGAACACCGGGAAAGATGTCTTCACCTGGAAGCCGGAAGAAGACCCGATGGATGGCAGCCTGGCCCAGATGTTTGAAGACAACAAGCCTCTGTTTGAGAGCAAGCTCAAGGAGAACGGCATTGTCCCTCAGCAGTTCAAGTTAGAAGAAACTGATGCCAAGATGGACAAGACCATGGCTGAAAGTTCCTTCTTGAGTTGCGATGTCGTCAAGGCGGTGAAGATAACCAGAGGCGGAGAGGTCATCTACAATAACGAGAACAACGAGGAATACAACGGCAATCTTTCCCAGGATATCGCCGGAGTTCTCAAATGTCCTTACAACGATATCTCTGCCATAATGGTCAAAACCGTCCAGAGAGGATATGAAGGTCCGCCTCACGTATATTCCTTCTACTTTGTAAAGGACGGCAAATAAATGGTCTTCAGACAAATAGGAACAGTTCTTCTGGCCGCGCTTGTTTGTGCGGCCAGTTGTACTGGTTCCCCTGGCGAAACCGTCGCTGAGCCAAAACCGGTTAACGAGGATTCCCTCAGGCACGTCTCCCAGGTGGATTCGCTCATGCAGCGGCTTTCTGTAAAGGAGAAGGTTGCCCAGCTGTTCATCATCGAGATAAGCCGGTTCCCCGACAAGAACACCAAGGAATTCCATAAGATGCTGGTGGAAAACTACGGCATCGGAAGCCTTATCCTGATGAAAGGCCCTGTAAAGCAGTTCATCGACCACGTCAACCAGCTTCAGGCCGCATCAGACATCCCGCTTCTGGTTGCAGTGGATGCGGAATGGGGAGCTGCGATGAGGTTTCCGGAATACTGCCCCTATCCGAGGCAGGCGCTTCTGGGCAGGATGGAAAACCGCGCTGACCTTATGTACCAGATGGGAAGGAATGTCGGACGGGAACTTAAGGATCTGAACATTCTCATAAATCTTGCGCCTGTGGCCGATGTCTGCGCCGACCCTTACAACAAGGCCGAGAGCCAGAGGTCCTTCGGCGGAGACCCTGACCTGGTGGCTGAATATGCCTCAGCCTATATGAAAGGCATGCAGGACGAGGGAATCTATGCCTGCGGAAAACATTACCCTGGCATCGGGGATTCTTATGTGGACTCCCACTATGCCCTTCCTGTGATAAGGCACAGCAGAGAGCATCTGGACACGGTTGACCTCTACCCTTACCGCCGTCTGATCGAGGAAGGGATGGAAATGGTGATGATAGGCCACTTCTGCATACCGGATATAGACTCCACCGGAGTTCCGATGTCCATTTCCAGGGAATGTATAGACCAGGTACTCAAAAAAGACCAGGAATTCAAGGGAGTGGTGATCACCGACGCCCTTCCGATGAAAGGCATAGCCAGAGGAAAAACAGCCCTCAAGGCAAATCTGGCCGTCTACCGTGGCGGAGCGGATATGATACTTATGCCATCTGACGTTATCAAGACAATAGACGCCATAGCCGATTCCGTTTCCACCGGGGCCTTCCCTATTGAGGAACTGGACGCGAAAGTCCGCAAGGTCCTTGACCTGAAGGCCAGGGCCGGATACTTTGACGAGGGATTCAGCGCCCAGGTTACGGACCTTGACCGGAAAATAAGTGAAGCCCTGACCAGAGACACCGCCCTTGTTTTCAAGATGGAAAAGGCAATGGAAGAATCATCCAAACCAAAAATAAGGGCCTGGGGCAGAGACCGTACCCTTCTGCTCGACCGGAAATAAAAAGACAGAAAAATGAAAAGAAACACAATGTTCATTTCCTCAGCGATTTTAACGGCGTTTGCTGCTTTGTTTTCCGTTTCCACAGCTCTCAGCCAAGACAAGGATTCTCTCAAGCACAAGGCGCAGGTAGAGTCTGCCCTTGAGAAAATGTCTGTAAGGCAGAAGGTAGCCCAGCTGTTCATAGTTTCCATAAGCCGACAGCCTTCAGAAAAGACCAAAGCCCTGCAAGAATCTCTTGTAAGGGATTATGGTATCGGGAATCTGATAATAATGAGGGGCCCTATCCACGAGTTCATGCCAAGGGTCAACTATCTTCAGACCCTGGCCAAAGTCCCTCTGATGATAGCCACCGACGCCGAATGGGGAGCCGCGATGAGGTTTTCCGAATATCTTTCATATCCGAGGCAGGCCCAACTGGGAAGAATAGAAAAAGGTGCAGAAAAGCTCCTCTACAAGATGGGCAGAAATGTGGGCAAGGAACTCAAAGACCTGAACATCTATGTCAATTACGCTCCTGTTGCCGATGTCTCCGATGACGATGTGGCTTCTCTTTCACAACGCTCTTTCGGAAACGATCCAAAGCAAGTGTCCGCTCTTGCAACCGCCTATATGAAAGGCATGCAGGACGAAGGGATCTATGCCTGCGGAAAGCACTATCCAGGGCATGCCGGAACCAAGGTAGACGCCCATATTGCAATGCCGGTGCTGAACAAATCCAGAGCCGAAATGGAAGAGGTTGACATGTACCCGTACAACAGCTTGTTTGCCAACGGCCTGGAAATGGTGATGATAGGACATTACTCCATTCCTGCCATAGATCCAAGCGGAGTACCTATGTCCATTTCCCCGATACTGATGAACCAGGTGCTCAGGAAAGACCAGGGCTTCAAGGGAGTGGTAATCACCGACGCCGTAGCTATGGGCGGACTGACAAACGAAGGCAGAGGCCCGGTTGAAGCTTCAATGTCTGTCTATAGGGCAGGAGCCGATATGATTTTGATGACAGACCAGCCAATAGAATGCATCGAGGCCATCACCGAGAAAATAGAAAAGGGAGTGTGGCCGGTGGAAGAACTGGACGCCAAAGTCAGGAAGGTGCTGATGCTCAAGGCCAGGGCCGGATTCCTGGAGAGCGGTTTCAATCCTGAGGTCAAGAATCTGGACCGCAAGATTGCCGCTGCCAGAAAAAGAGACTACCGCCTGATAAAAAGGATGCAGCGCAAGATGCTAAAGTCAACCAAGCCTTACATCCCTCCAACCGGAGAAGACCGCACGCTAATCCTGGACAGAGCGGGAAAATAATCAGTCTCGCGACAGTTTTTCAGCGCTTCTTATAATGTCAACTGATATCTGCTCGTCTATGGTGAGCGCTATCTTGCTGTTGTCTTCTACAGGCTTGTACCAGCTCTTGGAGCCGAAATACTCTTTCAGGTCTTTGGATGTAAACACATAACCCTTGCGGGCGAGTATCTCGTTGCGCATCAGCCTCAGATCTTTCTTGCTGTAATCATTAAGGATATCGGAGTTGATGATCCGGATCTTTGTGAAAGGCCACCTGCCGTCTCCCTTGTCGATGTATTTCAGCTTCTTGAACAGGCCAGCCTTCTCGTAATAGTCAGACTCCTCGTCATATTTTGCATTATACAGATTAACTCCGTCCGTGGTCAGCTCATAGTAGAAATTTTTGCCGGCAACCTTTATGACATTGATAGGAGTGTCATATTCCTCGCCGAAAGTGAAGTCAGTCTCCTTTGGAACAATCTTTCCAAGCTTGCACCTTGAGTAATCGAAAAGATAAGACTCTCCCTCATCGTCAACATACTCTCCGTTGAGCTGGCTTTGCATATCGAGGCAGATATTATCGTACAGGTTCTCATCCACAAACGGGAAGAGAATGTCAAGAGCTATTCCATCGTGATAAAAGACCAGAAAACGGCGGGAATTCTTGCTGTCTGTCACAAAAACAGCCTTGTCGCCGATTTTGCCAATCGGCACATATTCGGATTCCCCATCTTCTTTAACACAGTCTACAACAAAATCTGTGGCAACGTCTGTCTTTTTGAGAATGAACCTGTAGCCTCCCTCGTGGCAGCTGCCGCCATTAAAGAGAATATGGTCACCCTGATCCTTTGCGGAGAAAACAAGGGAACCGTTCATCCATTGGTATTTGTCCCACTTTACCTGGGCGAATAAAGAAGAGAATACAAGAAGCGACAATGCAAGCAATGATAATCTTTTCATAATTCAAGTGTTTTTAAAGCAATTGCAATATAACGAATATTTCCCAATAAAAAAAGGGACTGGCTTTCGTCAGTCCCTTTCAATTTGAGCGTTAATGCTTCAGGATTAGTTCTGAGCGTTTCTTGGCCTGCGGCCACCTCTTGAACCACCTCTTCTGCGGTCTGAACGACCCTCTGAAGAACGTGCCTTATCGTTAGCATTTACGCCTGCGTTAGGAGTAAGGTCTCTCTTGCCGTAAACCTCACCGTTGCAAACCCATACCTTGATTCCGAGAACGCCCACCTTGGTGTTTGCCTCAGCAAGTGCATAGTCAATGTTTGCACGGAAAGTGTGCAGAGGAGTTCTTCCCTCCTTGATCATCTCGCTGCGTGCCATTTCGGCGCCACCGAGACGTCCGCTGATCTGAACCTTGATACCCTCGGCACCGGCTCTCATAGCAGAAGCGATAGCCATCTTGATAGCCCTTCTGTATGATACACGGCCTTCGATCTGGCGGGCAAGGCTGTTAGCGATGATATTGGCGTCAACCTCAGGTCTCTTCACCTCAAAGATGTTGATCTGAACCTCCTTGTTGGAGATCTTGTTGAGCTCAACCTTCAGCTTGTCAACCTCAGCGCCACCCTTACCGATGATAAGGCCCGGCTTTGCGGTATGGATAGTAACAGTGATGAGCTTAAGTGTCCTCTCGATGACGATCTTAGAGATTGACTGCTTGGAAAGCCTTGCATTCAAATACTTGCGGATCTTGTCATCTTCCAGGATCTTTGCAGCGTAATCATTTCCGCCGTACCAGTTGGAATCCCATCCACGGATAATTCCAAGTCTGTTGCTGATTGGATTGGTTTTCTGTCCCATATTACTTTTCCTCCGCCTTTACAGCCGGTGTTTCAGCGGCCTTGTTTTCTTTTTTGTCAAGAATAATGGTAACGTGGTTAGAACGCTTGCGGATTCTTGCAGCACGTCCCTGAGGAGCTGTGCGGATTCTCTTAAGCGTACGTCCTTCGCCGACCATTATGGTCTTTACGATTACATTACCGTTATCCAGCTCTTTACGGTCTGCCTCGTTCTTGCTCTCCCAGTTTGCAATGGCGCTCTTGAGGAGCTTGTAGAGCTTGTTGGAAGCTTCCTTCTTGGAATATTTGAGAATATCCAGAGCTTTGTTTACCTCTACGCCTCTTATGGTATCTGCGCTGTAACGCATTTTCCGCGGAGATGTAGGAACGTCATTCAGCTTTGCTACAGCTGTCTGCTTCTTTATGGTTTTCTGGCGCTCGGCCATTTCCCTTTTTCTTTTTCCCATTTCTGTAAATCTTTAATCGTTAACTCTTAAAGCCATTACTTGTTCTCCTTGCGGTTACCTGAGTGGCCTTTGAATGTACGGGTAGGAGCAAACTCTCCGAGCTTGTGGCCTACCATATTCTCGGTTACGTAAACGGGAATAAACTTGTTTCCGTTGTGGACGGCTACGGTGTGGCCTACAAAGTCTGGGGAAATAACGCTTGCCCTAGACCAAGTCTTCACAACGTCCTTCTTGCCGCTTTCGTTCATGGCAAGAATCCTCTTTTCCAGAGATGCCTCGATATACGGGCCTTTTTTAATTGAACGACTCATAATCTTAAATTTATTCCGTTACTTCTTTCTTCTTTCAATGATGAACTTCTTGGAAGTCTTCTTAGGGTTCCTTGTCTTGTAACCCTTTGCAGGAAGACCCTTTCTGCTCCTTGGATGACCTCCGGAGGCACGGCCTTCACCACCACCCATTGGGTGATCAACCGGGTTCATTACGACGCCTCTGTTCCTAGGTCTGATGCCAAGCCAACGCTTGCGGCCGGCCTTTCCATGAGATTCAAGATTATGATCCGGGTTGGAAACAACTCCAACGGTAGCGCGGCAGGTTGTCAGCACCATTCTTGTCTCACCTGAAGGGAGCTTAAGAACTGCGTGGCGGCCTTCGCGTGCAACCAGCTGAGCGTAGCATCCTGCGCTGCGTGCCATAGCGGCACCCTGGCCAGGGATGAGCTCGATGTTGTGAACGTTGGTTCCGAGCGGAATCTCTGCAAGAGGAAGAGTGTTACCAACCTCAGGGGCAACTCCGCTGCCAGATGCGATAACCTGGCCAACCTGGATACCCTTAGGGGCGATGATGTAACGCTTCTCTCCGTCCTGGTAAACTACGAGTGCGATTCTTGCACTGCGGTTTGGATCGTATTCTATTGTCTTAACGGTAGCGGTGTACTCATCCTTATTCCTGAGGAAATCGATGATACGGTACATCTTCTTGTGACCGCCGCCGATGTAGCGCATGGTCATGTGACCTTCGTTGTTACGTCCGCCGCTGCTCTTGCGAGGCTCCAGAAGGCTCTTCTCAGGAACAGTGCAGGTAATATCGTCGAATGCGCTGATTACTTTATTTCTCTGACCGGGTGTTACCGGTTTGAATTTACGTACTCCCATCTCTAAATGTTGCTATAGAAATCAATCTTGTCGTCACCGGCGAGGGTTATGTAAGCCTTCTTGAACCTGTTGGTACGGCCCTTAAGCAGACCGGCCTTGGTATAGCGGCTTTTTGCCTTGCCATTGTAAGAAACTGTGTTGACATCCTTCACAGTCACATTGTACATCTCCTCTACAGCCTTGCGGATCTCGATCTTGTTAGCGCTGTAGTCTACGATGAATCCGTAGCGATTTCTCTTGTCGCCCTCGGAAGTCATCTTCTCTGTTACTATCGGCTTTATCAAAATACCCATAATTCTCAAGTTTTAACGTTTGTACTCTACCTTAAGAGAATTCTGGGCGCCATCCACGAACACTACGGAATATGCACGCATAATATCGTAGGTGTTGAGATTGTTAGGAGTAGCAACCTTTACGTTCTCCAGATTGCGGGAAGACAAACTAATGTTCGCATTTCTCTCAGGAACCACGAAAAGAACCATACGGTCGTTGACCTTGATGTTCTTGATGATATTCACGAATTCCTTTGTCTTAGGAGCTTCCATGGTGAATGGCTCAACTACTGCGATGGCGTTGTCCTTAGCCTTGTAAGAAAGGGCTGAGAAACGGGCCAGCTGCTTTACCTTCTTGTTGAGCTTGAAGTCATAGTTGCGAGGACGAGGACCATGAGCCCTACCTCCACCTACGTAGATATTAGCCTTGATGGAACCGTGGCGTGCACCGCCGCTGCCCTTCTGGCGAATGATCTTCTTGGTAGAATAAGCAACTTCACTTCTGTCCTTAGTCTTGCTGGTACCCTGTCTATGGGCTGCAAGATACTGCTTAACGTCCAGATAAATAGCGTGGTCGTTAGGCTCGATTCCGAATACTGCATCGTCCAGAACGGCTTTCTTTCCGGTCTGTGTGCCGTCGATCTTCAATACTGCAATTTCCATAAACTATTCCTCCACAATTACATAAGAACCAGTGGCTCCAGGAATGGAACCCTTCACAAGCAGAAGATTGCTTTCAGGAATAACCTTGATGACCTTAAGATTCAGAATCTTAACGCGGTCACCACCCATTCTTCCTGCAAGTCTCTTGCCTTTGAAAACTCTTGAAGGCCAAGATGATGCACCCATAGAACCAGGAGCACGAAGTCTGTCGTCCTGACCGTGGGTCTGACCACCTACGCCGCCGAATCCGTGGCGCTTAACAACGCCCTGGAAGCCTTTACCTTTAGAAATACCGGTAACGTCAACCCAAGTGTCCTCGCTTTTGAAAACGTCTGCGACACTGAGAGAATCACCCAACTTAAGCTCGCCGTCGAAGTCGTTCTTAAACTCAACGAGCTTACGTTTAGGAGTGGTGTTTGCCTTTTTGAAATGTCCCATCAGAGACGCGCTGGTGTGTTTCTCTTTCTGTTCGTCATAGGCAAGTTGTACAGCGGCATAACCATCTTTTTCTTCTGTACGAATCTGCGTAACAACACACGGACCAGCCTCAATTACGGTGCAAGGGATGTTCTTTCCATCAGCACCGAATACGGAAGTCATTCCGATTTTTTTGCCGATTAATCCAGGCATTTTACTATTTGTGTTTTGATTAAACATCAGCTGCATAGCCATTTGCGGAGGCATTGCATTATCCTCAGCGATGAGGGAAAGAGGCATTGCGCGCACCTGGGTACAGCTCCCTGCATTTTTTGCGGGGGTGCAAAGATATAAACATTTTTTGAACAGACAAGTATTTTTGAAAAGAAAAACTCCTGCCGGGTGGCTGTCCGGCAGGAGCTTTTAAATAATAATACGGTATTGTCGCGATTAATAATGCATGTCAAATGCAGTATGATACAACTGCCATATCTGCTCTTCGGTCACTGCGCCGTTAGTATCATATAATTTCAGGGTTCCGCTGCTAATGTTATTGGACTGGGTTTGCGAAAGCACCAATGTTCCGAGGATGTAGTCGTCACTCTGAGGCCAGGCCTTCAATGCGTTGAGAAGCGAGCAGTAGTGAATGTCCAGCGTCCCTATCTTGTTCAGGGAGCAGTCCAATTCTTGGAGAGAGGTGCATGGTTGGAGATTCAGTGTCTCAATATTGTTCTGGGCACAGTACAGATTTTTGAGAGCCGTGCATCCGGTCAGGTTCAGCGTGGAGATACTGCACTCCCTGCAGTCCAATGCCTTCAGTCTGGCCAGGCCGGAAAGGTTAAGAGAGGTCAGGCCGCTGTTCTTTGAGCAGTTGATGAATACCAGTTCAGGCAGACCGCTGACATTGATTGAGGAAATCCCGGCTTTCTCGCACTCCAAAGACTTGAGGCCTCCGTTGCAGGACATATCGAGAGCATAGTAATAGTTGGTATAGGAAATATTCAGGTCCTCCAGAGCAGGGAAGACGTTGAAATCTCCGGCCGGCCAGGAGATAATTTCCGTGCCGTAAAGATTCAGAGTTTTCAGCTCATCGCATCCTGTCCAGGCAACAGAATTGCTGATTTTACAGTTCTTGACAGTAAGAGATTCCAATTTCTCACAGTTGGCACAATTGAAATTATTAAGAAGTGAAAGCCTTTCAATATCCAGAGACGTAACGCCGGAATTGGCGCACTCGAAATCTTCGATTGGAGCTCTCTCAGCCACCGTGATTCCTGTCAATAACTGATTGTTGCCAGCATCCAGTTTCTTCAGATGTCCCTTGTCGCTCAAATCAAGTGTTCCTTCATAATTGCTGCCGTAAAGATCAACCTCCTCAAGGTAAGAGAAACCAGCAAAGTCCTCTGCGGGCCAGGTTGCCAGCTGGGTATTGCTGAACAGGAATTTCTTTATGGCAGGACAGTTGGCCCAGGTTATCGAATTGGAAACTTTAGACTCGCTGAGGTCCAGTTCTTCAAGCTCTGAACAGTTGGAGCAGTTCACGTATGAAAGATTTGGCTGATATGACAGGTTCAGCGCTGTTAACTTGGTGTTGGCACACTCAAAATGCTCAAGATTGAGAGTGTTTTCAATGTCAAGTGTTGTGAAGCTGGTGCACTGGCTTAGGTTGATTTTCTTCAGAAGGGTGTTGTTGGTGGCATTAAGATCCTTCAGGCTAGAAAGACCGTAAGCGTCTATCTCAGACAGTTTGGTGTAGCAGCATTCAAGTCCTTTCAATTGAGTAAGCCCTTCGATATTGAGACTTTCAATATCGTTGAAATTCACGATAAGCCGCGTCAGGGCTGTATTCTGTCTCAGGTCCAGACTGGCAAGAGGACCCTGAACAGAAGTTGAGCCGGAAACATTAAGAATCTGCAAGTTCTTGAACTCTTCAATTCCCTTCAGCGATGAGGCATAGATGAAGTCGTATCTATAGCCTCCAGAATAGTAATACGTGTACTCGTGAGTAGGAGAAGCGTTGAAGCAGTTCATCACGGTAACGGCCAGAGCCTCGTCAATGCTGATTTCTCCGTCTCCGTCCGTATCGAAGTTTGCAACGCAGTATGCCTTGAAGGTTTCGTCTTCGAATTCAACAAGCTCCAGAGGCTCCAGAGCTACGCTCAAGGCAGCCATGTTGCGCCTTACGTTACGTTCTATCTGGATATTGGCTGAAGTAGACTTAACTTTCCTTCCCCTCTTTCCGCCGGATGTGCCGTCTATGGTAATCTTGAAACCATTGGTGAAAGTTACAGGAGGGATCACGAAGTTGAATTCAGTGGCATCTTCGGCAGAAGTGCCCAGAGTAACAGGAGTTGGGCAATTTATCTTGATCTTGGTTGTGGCGCCGTTTCCCATTGTTACAGTTGGCAGACCGCCTATGGCCTGAGCTATTGTGGCTGCACCGGCTATCTTCTCGCCGTTCTTGCCCTCAAGAGTTATGCTGGTTACGGAAACACCTTCTCCGTAAAGCTTGAGCCTAAGATATCCGCAGGCGTTCTTGAACTCCAAACTACGATCATCCTCATCTATCATCGGTTCCCTTACGGCCACCATAGTATTGGCACCAGGACCGAAAGAGTTGGCGCGATAAGTCTGGTCGGCAGGAAGATTCAATGAGATTCCTGTTCCGGCAGAATTGAGCACGATGTCGCTAGAATACGGATAAATGGCCCAAATGACATTTAAAGGCGTATCTCCCTGCCGCTCATCGATTTGCTGAAACTCTCCAGAAGCATCTCCATCGGCCCCCTTAAAACGGAATTTCAGGTTTTGTGTGTTGTAGAAAAACGCTGATATCAAGTCATTGGCATTCCAGAGAACTTTAAGGTTATTCCCCCAGTAGGTCTTGGTTCCTGTCTGGGTGTTGGTTTCAGTTCCGGCATAGATGATATCCGGAAGTATGTATTTCTTCAGCGACACCTTTTCCTCAGGAGTCTGGTCCTCCTTGCTGCAAGAGGCAAATGCAAAGGCGGCAAGAGCAAATAACAATATATACTTTTTCATGACTGTTTGTTTTTCTAGTGATTAAATTTCATCCCATCCAATCTCTTCATCCGGGTCTTCTTCAGTTATCTCTGTCATAGATTGGCAGACAAAAGTCTGAACCTCCACAACAAGCACTCTTGCGTAAGGAGATTCATAAGATTCTTTTTGTGTTTTCATAATAAAGTTGTATTTAAAATCAAAATTCAAATTTCGGGAAATGCAACACTATAAAGTTAATAATTTTTCAGTAATCAAGAGGGGCGGACAAGGTCAAAACGCATCAAATTCACACTATTGAAGCAGATGCGTTATCTTTGTGGCATAAGAAAGGCGTTTAAAATGAAAAATATTGTTTCTGCTATTATTTTGGCCCTGGCGGCGGTATTTATGGCCGCCTGCATCCATCGCGGAGAAGAAAAAACAGGCTCAGAAGCCCATATAACGCAGCTGATCTCGGAAGCCTCGGCTGAAGTGGAAAGCCAGAAGTTTGACTCAGCGATGGTAAAAGCGATTCAGGCACTGGATCTGGCGGAAAAGAAAGGGCTACCTCTCCAGAAAGTGAAGGCTCTGGAGTGCATCGTAGGCATCGACATTATGACTAGCCGCGACTCCGCTGCTTGGGAAAAAGCCCTTCAGGCTGAGGAAATAGCCCGCAAAGAAGGCTTCAAAGATGATCTTTCCGGCATTTTGATTTCAAAGGCAAAACTGTGCTCATACGCTGAAATCTCTCCTGAGACTAGCAGAAACGATGAGGGCCTGGAATATGCCCAGGAAGCTCTCACCCTTGCAGAAGAGGCTCAAAGCATGGAAAAACAGGCAGAGGCCTGCTATGTCATAGGATCGCTTTACATCAACAAGAACCGTTGGAACGACCAGATAGATACGGCCATCTACAATACGGCTGGGCGATATCTGGCCAAAGGACAGGCTATAGCAGATACCTATGATATACCTAGGCTGAAACGCAACGGCATAATGTTCCGTTCCCGCTGGTTCCAGCAGGGAGACCGCAACGCTGAGGCCGTACAGTACTTCTCCCAGGTGCTCACAACCCTGAAAGACTCCGACCATCTGACCGCCTCCAGCCTCTACGACCGCCTGGTAAGGCTCTATACACGCTTGGGAGAAAATGAAAAGGCCCTGGAGTGCCACGATATGTACGTAAGGCACCAGCAGCAGTACATGGCGCAGAAAAACGACGAGATTCTCCAGGAGATGGAGACAAAATTTGAGGTGGAGAAGAAAGAGAAGGCCCTGGTAATTGGCCGTTACCGTACTGCTCTGCTCATTCTGGCTGTAATTCTCGCTCTGGCGGCTCTAGCGGCCGCATTCCGCAAGATTAGGGCTGTCCGCCATCGCAACGCAGAGCTAGCAAAGAGCAACAGCATAAAAGAACAGATTATCTCCTTCCTGTCTAATTCACTCAGAGATCCGGAAAGCAAATACACTTCCGCCTTTGAAGCCCTCGCCGCCGAAGCTCCGGCTCTGACAGAAGAGCAGATCAGGGAAAGGTGCCGCCAAATAACAAAGGAAAGCCATTCGCTCAGCGATGATGTTGGCAAATATCTTTCAGACCTTCTGGCTGAAAAGCGGAATAAAATCGCCGAGATGGGACTGTCTCAAAGAGAAATTGAAATCATACAGCTCTCCGCCCAGGGGCTCAAGGCTTCTGAAATTGCAGAAAAGCTATTCCTTAGCGTACATACGGTGAACACCCATCGCCAGAGGATCTACTCTAAAATGGAAGTGCGGAACATATCTGATATGCTCCGCAAATCCAAACTCCTGGGTATTATCCAGTAGGAGTCAGTAATCTCTTCAATAATCGCTGAGGATTACTTCAGATAGTAGGTAACGGATGTAACAACTCTTACCTTCTTGATGTAATCTGTTGTCTCGTCAAGATCCTCGATGGAGAACTGGCCCTGGCTGGCAGTCTTGATTTTTCCGAGGCTGCTGCCGCAGTTGTCGGCGAACTGCTGGGCGGCTTCCCTTGCTTTCGCAGTAGCTTCCTTGATCATTTCCGGCTTCAGGTCGTTAAGGCCGGTGAAATCGTAAGAAGCCCAGTCGCTGATGATAATGTCCTTCTTCAGCATCTCGGATGTCAGAGTTTTTACCAGATTCCTGATAGCATCTACCTTTTTGGTGGAAATGGTCATGGACTGGTTAATCTGCCACTTGTAGGCAGGCTTGTTGTTGGAATACCTGTACTGGTCCTCGAGATTGCTTACAGATGGTGAAGCCTCAAAGATTTCATCGTCCGTGATACCTGCCTGCTTGATGAAGTCCTTTACGGTCTTGGCGTTGGCGTCAACAGAAGAATAGAGAGAGGACAGGTCGTTGCCCTGCCTTCCGAAAGAAACTCTCCAGATAGCCTTGTCGGCCGGAACCTGCTGCTCTGAAAGTCCCTTTACGGTAACCACGTTGTCCATAGATTTGAACTTTACGATTCCGCTCCTAAGGCAAAGGCCCAGAGCCAGAAGTCCTACGGCAATAAGCGCAGCCGCAAGAACCTTGTTTCCTTTTTTCTGATTTTCGGTCATAGCTTATAAGTATTACGATAATGATTTCCGTTTCTGATGTAAAGATATGCAAAAAGAGTGCAGTTTTTGCTAAATTTGCGGCGGTTTCGGAGATTTTTTTTGTCCCCGCAATTGCGACAATTTGAAATAAACCATTTAATTTATTGATAATATGATTATTGTAGATGTACAGGGTAGAGAAATCCTCGATTCAAGAGGAAATCCTACTATCGAAGTTGAAGTAACCCTCGATTCTGGTTTCAAGGGTGTGGCAGCCGTTCCATCCGGAGCTTCCACCGGCGAGAACGAGGCTATCGAACTCCGCGACAAGGACCCTAAGCGTTACGGCGGAAAGGGCGTTCTTAAAGCAGTCAGGAACGTTAACGAGATAATCGCTCCAGCCATCATCGGCATGGACGCTCTCCAGCAGAGAGACATCGACCAGCTTATGATCGAGCTGGACGGAACAAAGAACAAGGCAAAACTGGGCGCAAACGCTATTCTGGGCGTTTCCCTGGCAGTCGCAAAGGCCGCAGCAGAGGAGCTTGAGATCCCTCTCTACAGATATATCGGCGGAACCAACGCTTACGTGCTTCCTGTTCCTATGATGAACATCATCAACGGCGGCGCTCACTCAGACGCCCCTATCGCTTTCCAGGAGTTCATGATCAGGCCTATCGGCGCAAAGAACATGGCAGAAGGCGTAAGGATGGGTGCTGAGGTGTTCCACGCCCTGAAGAAGGTGCTCAAGGAAAGAGGACTCTCCACCGCAGTCGGTGACGAGGGAGGTTTCGCTCCTGCACTCAAAGGCATTGACGACGCTCTGGACTGCATCGTCGAGGCTATCAAGGCTGCTGGCTACAAACCAGGAAAGGACGTTACCATCGCCCTGGACTGCGCTGCCAGCGAGTTCTCCGTAAAGAAGGGAACCAAGTATTCTTACGACTACTCTCAGCTTAACAACGGCACCAAAAAAGAGCCTAAGGGCAAGTGCCTGAGTGCTGACGAGCAGGTTGCATACCTGGAGAAGCTCTGCAAGAAGTACCCTATCGACTCCATCGAGGACGGTATGGACCAGAACGACTGGGACGGATGGGTAAAACTTACAAAGGCTATCGGTGACAAGGTTCAGCTTGTTGGAGACGACCTCTTCGTAACCAACGTTTCCTATCTTGAGAAAGGTATCAAGAAGGGCGCTGCAAACTCCATCCTGATCAAGGTTAACCAGATCGGTTCACTGACCGAGACCCTGGACGCCATCGAGATGGCTCACCGCAACGGTTACACCACCGTCACTTCACACAGAAGCGGCGAGACCGAGGACACCACCATCGCTGATATCGCAGTTGCTACCAACAGCGGCCAGATCAAGACAGGTTCACTCAGCCGTACAGACCGTATCGCCAAGTACAACCGCCTGATGAAGATCGAGCTTGAGCTTGGTTCAACCAGCCGTTACGGCTACAAGAAGATCAAGTAAATCTTCCTCAGCGATAGCTGTTGCTAAAAGATCAGCCGCGGGAAATCCTGCGGCTGATCTTTTTTAAGCGGAAACACAAACTAATACTCAGTCTTGTCTTCCTTGTCCTGCCATTTCTTGAAAACCTCAAGGGCTTCTTTTCTCAGAAGCTTGACAGATTTCTTCTGCCGGTCTTCCGGCTTGAGTTCTATCTCCTGATAGATGAAGTCGTCGTCGAATCCGATCTTTGCAGCATCCTTGCGGTTGTTGGCATAGTAGATCTTGTCAAGATGAGCCCAGTAGATTGCTCCAAGGCACATAGGGCAAGGTTCGCAGGATGTGTAGATTTCACAGCCTGTCAGGTCAAAGGTTCCAAGTTTCTTTGTGGCGTTGCGGATGGCTGTGACTTCTGCATGAGCCGTAGGGTCGCAGTTGATGGTAACGCTGTTGCTGCCTTCTGCAACTATTTCTCCATTACGGGCAATCACGGCGCCAAACGGTCCGCCGCCCTTCTCCACGCTTTCGTCCGAAAGCTGGATAGCTCTTCTCATCAAATCTTTCTTGTCCATAATTCAATAAAATTAGATTTCCCAGGTAGTGGTGCCGTCTTTATTGTCCTTGAGCTGGATGCCGAGGGCTTTGAGAGTGTCTCTTATCTGGTCGCTCTTGCCCCAGTCCTTGGCAGCTCTGGCGGCTTTTCTATCCTCAATGATGTAGTTCATAAGGCCGTCAATAACTTTGGAAGAATTGGACTGGCCTTCTGCAGACTGCGAAGAGTCTTCATCGATGAGACCGAGAATGTCCGTTACTACTTCCTTGAACAGGCTGTTGATGGCATCCTTTTCCGGTTTTGCCACACTGATTCTGCCTTCCTTGATGTTGTTGACTGTTTTCACAAGCTCGTAGATGCCGGAAATTGCAACAGGAGTGTTCATATCGTCGCAAAGGGCGGTGAAAATGTCTTCCCTTATCTTCTTGATTTCCTCGGCGATACCTTCGCTTGACTTGTCGGATTCCTTGATTGACTCTGCATCCTTGACTGCCTGCATAAGTCGCTTGAGGCCTTTCTCGGCGGCCTGGAGAGCGGAGTTGGAGAAATCCAATGTTCCGCGATAATGGGCCTGGAGGATGAAGAAGCGGACCGTCATAGGAGTGTAGGCCTGCTCAAGGTTAGGGTTGTTGCCGGTGAAAAGCTCGTCCAGGGTGATGAAATTTCCAAGAGACTTGCCCATCTTCCTTCCCTCGATGGTAATCAGGTTGTTGTGCATCCAGTACCTTACTCCGCCGGTTCCCCTTTCGGCAAAGTTCTGGGCCATTTCGCACTCGTGGTGAGGGAACATAAGGTCCATTCCGCCGCCGTGGATATCGAACTCCTTGCCAAGGTACTTTTCTCCCATCGCGGAGCACTCCATGTGCCAGCCAGGGAAACCGTCTCCCCAAGGAGAAGGCCAGCGCATTATATGCTCAGGACTGGCTTTTTTCCAGAGAGCGAAGTCGGCTGAAGAATGCTTGTCCTGCTGGCCGTCAAGTTCTCTTGTGTTGTGCAGCATCTCGTCCAGATTACGGCCGCTGAGAGCTCCGTAATTGTACTTCTGGGCATATTTCTGCACATCGAAATAAACTGAACCGTTGCTGATGTAGGCATAGCCGTTGTCCAGTATCTTCTTGATAAACTCTATCTGCTCTATGATGTGTCCGGAAGCGTTAGGCTCGATGCTTGGCGGAAGCACGTTCAGCTTTGCCATAGCCTGGCGGAAATGCACTGTATAGGTCTGTGCAACTTCCATAGGCTCAAGCTGTTCCAGACGGGCCCTCTTTGCTATCTTGTCCTCTCCTTCGTCTGCGTCGTGCTCCAGATGGCCCACGTCCGTAATGTTGCGCACATAGCGGACCTTGTAGCCTATGTTCCTCAGCAGACGCACCAGAACATCAAAGGTTACGCCCGGTCTGGCGTGCCCCAGATGAGGGTCTCCGTAAACCGTAGGACCGCAGACATACAGGCCCACTCTTCCTGGAGTTATGGTCTGAAGTTTTTCCTTCCTTCTGGAAAGTGTATTGTAGAGATAGAATTCCCTTTTGATCTCTTCGCTCATAAAACATCCGGCGGCTTGCTTGGACCGCCGGATGCAAAGTTAAACATTTTCCGGCAGAGACATTTTCAATGCCACAATTTCGCTGGAATATCTTTCCTGCCCGTCTTTGGACGTGTAGGTGTAATACCTGATCTTTCCTGTCAGTTCCACAAAATCTCCTTTACGGATCCTGCTGAAATCAGGCATGCCCTTGCTCGACCATGCTGCCACATTGTGCCAGGTTGTCTCTTCTTTGTACTGACCGTCCCGTCCTTTAAAAACTTCATGTGTTGCCAGGGAGAAACGGATCAGACTCACTCCTCCCTCCATTTCGGTCACTTTGGGGTCAGCTCCCACGTTTCCCCTCAGTTCCACTTTGTTCAATGTTTTCTCCATAAATCACATAAATGAAATACGGTACAAATAAAACTCAAGGCTTGAAACTCAAACGAATTTTATCCGCTTATAAACGATTATAAACGTTTCATTTACAATCTCGGAATTCTTGTGCTTTTCCTGTAATCATATACCGTCTTCAATTATTTGGAATCAGCAGAAAATCAGAATGAAATTATATCCTGCGGTAACATCGGGAGTATTGGTTGACTATTTTTGGTTCATCGATGAAAGCGGAAAGAAGGGACTAGAAATGACTCTAAGGAAATGTCCGGTATGCGGGAAGAATGTTAACGGACGGAGCGACAAGAAATTCTGCAGCGATGAATGCCGCATATTCTACAACAATGCGCTGGGAAGAAGACGCAGAGCCAGGAACCACAAGCAACTCAAATCTATCCGTTCCAACATTATGGAGCTGGAAAGAGTTGATGCTAAGGTTTCTCTGAGAATACTGTCGTGGATAAGCAAAGTATTCAAAATTATGAGTACCTTCGCTAAAGATAGATACTCTTAAATCAGACTCGACAGCATGAGAAATAATCCGCTTCTTCATCCTTCCTCTTTAAGGTACGGAGCTCCGCTTTTTGACAAAATCAGGGAAGACGACTACCTGCCGGCATTCAGGAAAGCCATTGAGCAGGCATATAAAGATGTTGACGCCATAACCTCCAATCCCGAGCCGCCAACCTTTGAAAACACCATAGAGGCCCTGGAGTTCTCTGGAAAACTTCTGGACGAGGTCAGCGGCATTTTCTTCAATCTCAACGAGTGCCTTTCTTCAGACAAGATGCAAGGCATCGCCGAGGAAATTTCTCCCGAACTGACCAGGCTGTCTTTATATACTCTGTTCAACGACAAGCTTTTCCAGAGAATCAAGACTGTATATGAGCAGAGGAATAAACTCCATCTGGATAAGGAGCAGGCAAGACTCCTGGAAAAGAGGTTCAGGGCTTTCAAGGAAAACGGAGCCCTGCTGAACGAGGAGGGCAAGAAGCATCTGGCAAAAAATTCTGAAGAAGCCAGTCTTCTTACTCTCAAGTTCGGCAAGAACGTGCTGGACGCTACCAACGATTTCATCCTTAACCTGACAGACAAGGAGGATGTGGTTGAACTCCCTGACTATGTGCTTGAAGCAGCGGAAGAAGAGGCGAAGAACAGGAAGCTCAATGGTTGGGTTTTCACCCTCCAGGCCCCGAGCTATTCCGGGTTCATGAAATTCTCTCCGAAAAGGGACCTGAGAAAGAAAATGTACCTGGCCTACGGCTCCAGATGCCTAGGCGGAAAATATGACAACACGGCTATCATAAAAAGGATTCTGGAACTCCGTATGGATTCTTCCAACCTTCTGGGATTCAAGACTCCCGCCCAGGGAGCCCTGAAATACAGGATGGCCAAGAACCCTAAGACCGTGAATTCTTTTCTCAAAGACCTCCTGGACAAGACTCTCCCTTATGCAAAGCAGGACGTGAAGCGGATTGAGGATTTTGCCAGAAAGCACGGTTTCAAGGACAAGCTCCAGGGCTGGGATTTCGGCTACTGGAGCGAAAAACTCAGAAAGAGCCGCTACAGCCTCAGCGACGACCAGGTAAAGCCTTTCTTCCGTCTGGAAAATGTTCAGCGGAGCCTTTTCGACCTTGCCCGCAAACTCTACGGTATCAGGTTCGTTGAAGCCAAGGATATTCCCGTCTATCACAAGGACGTGAAGGTTTACGACGTGCTGGATAAAGACGGAACCCATCTTGCCCTTTTCTACAGCGATTTCTATCCGAGAAAAAGCAAGAGGGGCGGCGCCTGGATGACATCCTTCCGCGACAGTGGCGGCATACCTGAACAGAGGCCGCTGATTTCCATCGTGTGCAACTTCACAAAGCCGACTCCTACCAAGCCTTCTCTTCTGACTTTCGGGGAAGTGACCACCATTCTCCACGAGTTCGGCCACGCCCTCCACGGCATACTGGGCAAGGGGAAATACCCTTCCCTGACCGGCACTTCCGTAACCAGGGACTTTGTGGAACTTCCTTCCCAGATTATGGAAAACTGGGCTGTGGAAGAAGAGTTCCTGAAGATGGCCGGAAGGCATTACAAGACCGGTAAAGTCATCGGCAAAGACCTGATATCCAAAATCAAGCGTGCCAGAAACTACAATAGCGGCTACGCCTTTGTCCGTCAACTTGCCTTCGGCATCACCGATATGGCCCTGCATACTATGCCAAAGGAAAAAATCGCAGAGATAAACACTCCGGAAGACCTGGAGAACCTGGAAAACCGCCTCAAGAAAAAGTGCCATCTGATGCCTTCGGTAAAAGGTTGCGCCTTCTGCCCTAGCTTCACCCACATCTTCTCCGGCGGATACGCTGCCGGCTACTACTCCTACAAATGGGCCGAAGTGCTTGAGGCTGACGCTTTCTCCCTGTTCAAGAAAAACGGCATCTTTGACAAAAAGACCGCCAGGAGTTTCAGGGAAAACATCCTGGAAAAAGGCAATCTGGAAGACGCCGCTGTCCTCTACCGCAACTTCCGCGGACGGGATCCAAGACCGGAGGCTCTGCTCAAGAGGGACGGACTTACCCGGCCTTTACGCAAATGACATCGGCAAGACACGTGGTGTAATTGGGAGAGAGCCTTTCCCTTTTCATCTCCCATTTTTCTTTCCGCTCGGCGATGCCCCCGCTCGCCTTCCTGTTGAATATGGCGGATTCTCCCTGCACGGCAAGGTGCAGAGAGCTTCTTCCATATCTGCGGTTGACTTCGTCCATAAGCAGGTCCACCTTGCGGTTGCGCTCATAATCAGGCTGGTAATAGAGATTCTGCTGTATGTGGCCGTTGGGCACAATCCCGCTTACCGTAACCCCCGCTTTCTTGTATGCTATGCCGGGCAGATATATCTGGTCCAGGGCCTTCAGGCATCCTTCCACCAGGCCGATTGAACTGTCTTCCGCTTCCGGAAACTCCACTACGGCCTGCGGATAATACTGCGGCAGATCCTCCCTGAAAAAACTTGTCATCAGGAACACTGTGGCATAGACTGCCGAGCTGTTCTGGGCCCTGAGCTTCTGGGCGCAGGAAGACGCGAAGTTGGACACCGCGCACCTTAACTGTGTAAGGTCATACACCAGCTCCCCGAAGCTGCGGCTGGTAGTGATGGTCTGCTTGAGCTGTTTGTGATCCAAGCGGATTACATCTAAGCCCATAAGCTCTTCGTATGTCCTTAGGCCGCACACGCCCATATTCTTCTTTACCCAGTACGGCCCTTTAGCCACAAAGTCCGCCGCCGTCAGAATTCCCATCGCCGAGAACTTTCGGACAGACCTGTAGCCTATCCCCCACACATCTTCCACCGGTAGCAGGGAGAGCGCCTTCCGCCTCTGCTCTTCAGAGCCTATAAGGCAGAATCCCCCGTATCCCCTGAACTTCTTTGCAAACCTGGTAGCTGCCTTTGCAAGTGTCTTTGAATGAGCGCATCCCACAGATACCGGAATGCCCGTTCCCTTGCTCACCCTGGCAACAATCTCCCTCCCGAGAGCGACAACTTCTTCCGCCGCCATTGAACCGAAATCCACAAACGCCTCGTCTATGGAATATACATCCACATTCCCAACAATATCCTTGAGAATCTTCATCGCCCGGCGGCTCATGTCTCCGTAAAGCGTGTAGTTGGAAGAGCACATCGCCACATCCACGCCCTTGCTCAAAAACTCCTCCCTGATCTTGAATGCCGGCATTCCCATCTTCACGCCGATAGCCTTCGCCTCTGCGCTTCTGGACACGGCGCACCCGTCGTTGTTGGAAAGCACCACCACCGGCCTTCCCTCCAATGACGGATTGAACACCCTCTCGCACGAAACGAAGAAGTTGTTGCAGTCCATAACTCCAAGAAACTTCCCGCTATTTTCCGCGCACATCTTTTATAGAATAAGTTACAACGCCCCACACCATAAAGTTCTGGTCCGGAGTAACTTTTATTCTCCTGTACTTGGGATTTTCCGGCACCAGCCAGACAAAGTCATTTTCAATATGAATCCTCTTCAGCGTAAATTCCCCGTCTACAAAGCACACCGCAATATCTCCCTCCGAAGCGGAAATGCTCTTGTCTATCACAATCAGGTCTCCGTCCTCTATCCCGGCCCCGGCCATTGAATCTCCACTCACTCGGCCAAAGAAAGTGGAAGAAGGATTCTTCACCAGTTCCTTGTTCAAATCTATCCCGCTCTCCAGATAATCCTGCGCCGGAGACGGAAATCCCGCCCTTATTCCCCCGTCCGCAACCGGCAGCACCAGAGAAACATTGCTACCTGTCATCCCTGATGATGGAAATGTTCACTTCATTGCTGTCTCCGATAGTCTCCTCTATGAAGGTTGCTATCTCGCTGTTGAAAAGAATGTTGTAGCTGTTCATATCCTTATGTTTTTATTTGTTTGCTCTTATATACTCAGCGTCTGCTGTTTTATTTCACGATGCAAAGGTATTGCCGTGTTTTGACAGGTTGTGTCAATGAATAAATTATTTGAAAATTCTTATCTTGCATATTGAAAAAACAGTAATCTGATGAAGAATTTTGCAATAATGCTGGCGCTGCTGCTGGCAACCGTATCGGTTTCTGCCCAGAACACCAAGAAACAGGACTGGGCGCAGTTCTATGTATTCCAGAAAGACAATGCAAGAATCGCTGAGATGATTAAAGACACGCCTAAAGGAAAATGCCCGAAATGCGAGTGGAAACTCCGCAAGATCAAGGCAGTGCTTATGGGAGACTCCATAACCGAACTGTGGTGGGACCTGGATTCCACTTTCTTCCGCGACAACAACTTTGTGGGAAGAGGAATCTCCGGCCAGACCACTAGCGAGATGCTGGTCCGCTTCAGAACAGACGTGCTGGACCTGAACCCTCAGTACGTGTTCATAATGGCAGGCACCAACGATGTGGCTGAAAACAACGGAAAGATAACCCTGGAGAACATACTTGGCAACCTCAAGTCTATGGTGGAACTTGCCAAGGCCCATAACATCAGGCCGATACTCTGCTCCGTTCCGCCTGCAGCGGGATTTGTCTGGAGGAAAGACCTTTCCCCGGCCAAGGACATAATCAAGCTGAACAAGATGATAAAGGAATATGCAGACAGTATAAATATTCCATACATAGACTATCACTCTCTGCTTACCGATGAAAACGGAGGCCTTCCGAAGAAATACGCCAAGGACGGAGTGCATCCGGTTCTGGCCGGTTACAAGCTTATGGAAGGATTATTGCTAGATGAATTCAAGAAAATAGACAAATAAAACCTTACGGCTATGAAAAAGATCTTTGCATTACTGGCCTCAGCGATAATACTGCTGGCACTGCCGTCAAAGGCAGACTCGCAGACCCTTCGCGACAAGTACGGAGCTCAGATCGGCACCATCCAGAGCGACGGCACTATTCGCGACAAGTATGGCGCGCAGGTCGGAAAGATTGACCGCGACAATTATGTCCGCGACAAATATGGCTCACAGATCGGGAAGATAGACTCCGACGGCACCATCAGGGACAAATACGGCTCCCAGGTGGGAAAGGTCAATTCCGACGGGGTTGTACGAGACAAATACGGCTCTCAGATAGGCAAAGTAGACAATGACGGCACCATCAGGGACAAGTACGGAGCTTCCATCGGCAGCGCCCGCGGAGTTCCTAAGACCTGGGCCGGCCTCTACTTCTTCTTCAGCCTCAACTGACATCTACAAAAAAAAAGCGACAGGAAAAATCCTGTCGCTTATTTTGTAGCGCGGGGCGGGATTGAACCGCCGACCTCATGATTATGAATCATGCGCTCTAACCAGCTGAGCTACCGCGCCATCACTGTGCCCAGCAGCTGGCTGGACTTTCAGATTTGTTGAGATACCCGGATTCGAACCAGGACTAAGAGGACCAGAATCTCTTGTGCTGCCATTACACCATATCTCAATACTCCCCACTGGTTTTGGGGTTGCAAAAGTAAGCAAATTTCTCTTATTCACAAATTTTTTCCACAAGGACCGTGGCATAGACCGCCACACCCTCCTCTCTTCCCACGAATCCGGCACCCTCCGTGGTGGTGGCCTTTACGGAAATGTCCTCAATGGAAGAAGGGTATTTGTCGCTGACCCTGGAAATGGTCTCGGCGATACTTCTTCTCATCTTTTCTATGAAAGGAGCCACTTTCGGCTTCTGGAGGAGGATGGTGATATCCGCGTTGACAAGGCGGTATCCCTTGTCCAGAACCAGGCGGTAGGACCTTTCCAGAAGGATTTTGCTGTCAATTCCCTTGAATTCCGCGCTTGTGTCCGGAAAATGGTGGCCGATATCGCCGAGGGCAAGGGCTCCCAAAAGAGCATCGCAGAGGGCGTGCAAAGCCACATCCCCGTCTGAATGTGCCACACAGCCCTTTGTGTGAGGGATTTTTACTCCGCCCAGAAACAGCGGCAGACCCGGTGCTAGAAGATGGACATCGTATCCGTTTCCTATTCTGAATATGTTTTTGGTGTTGCTCATACAACGCAAAAATACTGATTTTTCGGGTTTGATTGTTATATTTGCATCATTATGGGATTCAAGTTTTTTTCTTTGCCAAGCCACAGGGTGTTTGACTACCCTGCAAGGTACTATAACAAAGATCTCGAGAAGTTCGAGGGCATAAATGCCGAGGCCAAGGCCAGACAGAGCGGCGCAGGATATGTTCCCGGATCCATCGTCTCCAAGGGATTCCGCAAGAATTCAAAGGAACTCAAGAGGGCTGAGGGAGGTTACGGAAAGGGAAAGAGGTTTTTGGTATATATAATTATTGCGTTGATTCTTGTGGCTTTGCTGTATTTCACAAAGGCATTGTCGCTTCTGTTCCAGGCCTATCAGATCAACCACGGTTAATATTTTGAGATTATGCTGAAAGTCCTGCCCGAAAGTATCTACAGCCTGATTGCCGCCGGAGAAGTGATCCAGAGGCCAGCTTCCGTAGTGAAGGAGCTCATGGAGAACTCCGCGGATGCCGGAGCCACATCCATAATGCTGGTGGTCTCCGATTACGGCAAGACTCTTATACAGGTCATCGACAACGGCACCGGAATGGATGCCGAGGAGGCTTCTATATGTTTCCTTTCCCACGCCACATCCAAGATTGACTCCGTGGAGGACCTTCAGAATCTGTCCACTTTCGGATTCAGGGGAGAGGCTCTGGCTTCCATAGCCGCCTGTGCGGATGTTACTCTGAAAACCCGCAAGAAGGGTCAGCCTACCGGGACGCAAGTCCATATATCCGGAGGCAAGACTCTGGAAACAACGGAGATAGCCTGCCCGGAAGGATGCAACATAGCCGTGCGGAATCTCTTCTTCAACATTCCGGCCAGAAGAAAATTCCTCAAGTCAGACAACAGCGAGTACAGGATGATTGTCTCCGAATTCACCCGCGTTGCACTGACAAGACTGGACATTGAATTCCGGCTCATATCAAATTCCAAGGAAGTAATCACCCTGCCGAAGGGCAGAAACCTCAAGCAAAGGCTATCAGACCTGTTTGGCTCCGCGATGGGAAAGCAGATGGTGGACATCAGCGTGGACACCACGGTTGTGAAGATCAGCGGAGTGGTCGGCACCCCACAAAGCGCAAAGAAAACCCAGCAGAACACATTCCTGTTTGCCAATGGAAGATATTTCCGCTCACCGATGCTTCACAAGGCGGTTATGAAAGCCTATGGCAACCTTGTTCCGGAAGGAAACTCCCCGCACTATTTCATATTCCTGGAGGTCCCTCCGCAGGAAATGGACGTCAACATAAGTCCATCCAAGACTGAAATCAAACTGGAAAACGAGCAGGTAATCTTCCAGATAATGGAAGCCGCAGTAAAGGAAGCCATCGGGAAGAACGCCTTCGCTCCTGCGATTGATTTTGACACGGAAGGAGTTCCACTGGAAATAAGCAACGGAGACGGTTTCACCCTGTCTCCGGAAGAAAAGAAGATAATGCAGCAGGGAGGATTCCGCCCTCCAAAGATCAATTATGACCCGCTGTTCAACCCGTTCGAGGAAGAGAAAAAACAGGAAGGGTCAAGCTACAGGAACATTCCGAGCAACATCAACTCCCAGCTGATGGAAGAGCCCGAGGAAAGGCGTATTATACAGATTGACAGGAATCTTGTAGCCGTCGCTGACAAAGACGTAGGGCTCATCATTTTCAATGTCGCAAGGGCAAGGCAGAGGATATTCTACGAAAGATATCTCAAGTCCCTTACCGAGAAAAATTGCCAGATTCAGGAAGAATTGTTCCCTAAAACCGTGAGTCTGGACCACTCTTCCTTCACCACCCTTATGGACAACTTGGAAAAGGTCCGTTCACTCGGCTTTGAAATAAGGCAATTCGGCAAGGACTGTGTGGTAGTGAGCGGTACGCCGGCAGATTTCCGCGGAGAAAAATTCTCCGTTGAGGAATGCATAGAGGAGATAGCCCGCTACATAGAAGAAGGTGACAGCACGGAGCTTTACCGCAAAGCCGCCCTGGACATTGTACGCCGCTCAAATTTCTCCTACACGGCAACCATTTCCGAAAAGGAAGCCGGAGCGGTCATCGATGAACTGATGAATTGCAAAGATAGCGCAACCTGCCCTACGGGAGGATACACCTTCCTGAAAATCAGCGCTGAAGAAATCAGAAAGAAACTGTTATGAGAAATTTGCCTCCAGCACTAAAGCACATAATCATTATCAATGTCCTGATGTTTGTAGCCACGCTGCTCATCGGCGACAGGATGTATGAGATTTTCGCCCTCTTCCCAATCGGAAGCCCGTGGTTCCAGGTTTGGCAGCCAATCACCCACATGTTCATGCACGGAGGATTCTTCCATATCTTCTTCAACATGTACACGCTGTTCTTCTTCGGAATGGCCTTGGAAAGGACATGGGGAAGCAAGAAATTTGTGATTTACTACTTTGTGACCGGACTTGGAGCGGCAGCCTGCCATCTGGCGGTGATGTATCTTCAGGGAGCCCCGCTGAATATCCCGACCGTAGGAGCATCAGGTGCCGTTTACGGAGTCCTTCTGGCTTACGGAATGCTCTATCCTAACAGCAGGATCACCATGGTATTCCCTATTCCGGTAACTTTAAAGGCCAAGTGGTTTGTGGTGATATTCGGAGCCATAGAACTTGTAACGGGTATTTTCGACACCACATCCGGAATAGCCCACTTCGCTCATCTGGGTGGTATGATATTCGGCTTCTTCCTCATTCTCTGGTGGAAGAAAAGGAACAGACTCTATACCTGGGAATAAGCTATGGCAAGAAAGGGGCGCAGAAGAAGGGTTCCACGGTTTTTCGGGATAACATTCCGGCTTGTCCTGATCGTAGCCGGCATCTGTCTTCTGTTGAGTTACGTTTCCTCTTACATAGATCCGACAAAGTTTTCGATCCCGATGTTTTTCGGGTTGTATTTCATCCCTATCCTGGCTATCAATTTCCTGCTTCTGGTGATTGCCCTGCTGTCGCGGAGCAAAAGCGCCTGGATTACTATCATAGCCCTTCTGCCGGCATTGCTTTTTGCAGAGCGGTTTGTCCGCTTTGGCGGCGGAAAGGAAAACGGGGGCCAGAGAATCCGAATAGAAACATATAATGTCGGGCTGTTCCGCCTTTCCAAAAACAAAATGACATACGGCCAGACAATGGACAGTGTCTATTCGCATATAGAAAAATCTGACGCTGATATCGTTTGCCTGCAGGAAGTATATCTGGACAGCCTTCAGATAGCAAAAAAGATGCTTCCTCAATACCAGTGGAGAACCTGGCATCTGATCCCGCATCAGAAGGGACAAAGGAGCGGAAACATAATCTTCAGCCGGTTCCCGATAACAAACGGAGGCCTTATCAAATTCAAGAGCAGTACCAACCTCTCCCTGTATGCTGATATCGTCATCGGGGAAGATACTGTCCGGGTTTACAACAACCACCTGCAGTCTTATGCCATTTCCCCTACGGCGCTGCTCCAGAAAATACGGACCAAAAAGACTTTTTCCGAGGAGGTTGGAAATGAGATCATCAATGTCCACAACAAGTTCCGCAACTCTGTAATACAGCGTTCCCATCAGGTTAACGCCGTCCTGGACAACATAAAGAAAAGCCCCTATCCTTCTGTTGTCTGCGGAGATTTCAACGATATTCCGATGAGCTACACCTATCACAAACTCTCCTATGGCAGTAAAGATACCTTCAAGGAATCAGGCAAGGGCTTTTCCGCAACCTTCTCGGTACTTTGGCCGCTGTTCCGCATAGACTATATTTTCATTCCGGAGAGTTTCAACAGCATAAGCCACAAAACTATAAGATGCAACTACTCAGATCACTATCCGGTAGTTGCCGAATTTGCAAAGCAATAAGGCCATGGGAGAAAAACATTCATACAAGATGGATCCCAGGATGGAGATCCAGATAAAGAAAGCAGCGGAAGCCATCAAGGCCGGAGGCACCATACTTTACCCTACAGATACAATCTGGGGTATAGGCTGCGACGCCACAAACCCGGAGGCCGTGAAGAAAGTCTTTGCAATCAAGAAACGGGAGGAAAGCAAGTCTCTGGTAACCCTAGTCAGCGACCTGGATATGCTGGCAAGATATGTCAAGGAGATTCCGGAAGCCGCCCTAGATTTGATAGAGGTCAACGATTCTCCTATGACCATAATTTATCCGGATGCCACACATCTGGCTTCCAATGTAATAGCTGAAGACGGAAGTGTCGGCATAAGAATCCCGATGAATGAGTTCTGCCGCCAGCTGTGCTTCAGGCTCAGAAAGCCGATAGTTTCCACCTCCGCAAACATCTCTGGAGAAAATCCTCCGAAGGGATTCAAGGATATTTCGCAGGAGATAAAGGATGCTGTTGACTACACCGTCCATCCTTCCATGGAAGAAAAGAATTCCACCCACAAGGCATCGCAGATAATAAAGATCGGCCTGAAGGGAGAAATCCAGATAATAAGAAAATAATTTCCAATGAAAAGAATCTTGTCCGTAGCAGTTATTATGCTGCTGACCGTGCTGAATATCAGCGCCCAGAACAACACAAAAGGCTATTATGGGGATGTCCTGATAGACGGAGGCATCGGCCTGTCTTCCAAATGGTACATTCCGGCAACCATTTATCTGGACCTGACAAAGCACACGCTGCTGTCCGTAAAGGATGATAAAGACTATTCAAGTCTTGACACCCTCTATCAGAACAGCGTTTTTATCGGCAACGAATATGACGAGAACGGATATCTGCTTTATCCAGACGGAGCTCCCCGCTTCCGTGTTCTCTACGTGAACGGCGGCAGTTCCTTTTCCCACGGAAGAAGTGTGGGAGAAGAAGGCAGAAGGAACATAATGCAATTCATCCTAAACGGCGGAAGCTATGTGGGAACCTGCGCCGGAAGCGCACTTTCCAGCAAAGGCGTGATCTGGGACAACGGTTTCCGCATACAAGAAGAATATTTTGCCATCTGGCCGGGAGTCATAAGAAGAAGCGAAGCCTCCAGAATATATACCGGAATGAATATTCCGAAAAAATCTCCGCTTCTCAGATACTATGATTTCGGGGGAGACCTTCACCTGGACAGCCTCTATCATAACCTTGGAAATCACGCCTACAGAGATCTGGACTGGCCGGCTGGAACCGAAATCCTTGCCACCTACGAGACAGACACCCTGAATCTTGAGAGGAAAATTGGCGGAGAGCCTTCCATCTGGGCATACAGGCCGACCGCAAATTCTGGAAGGGAAGTCATGTGCGGATCCCATCCCGAATCCATCCCTTACGGGGAGAGACTCCACCTGATGAGCGCAATGCTGCGTTACGCAATGGACGGAAACGGATATCCTTCCGTCAAGGCCGAGCTCATAAACAACGAGGAAAGGGTGATGGACCGCTCCACCCACGACAACCAGCCGGAACTGACCAAGATCGGCGACAGGCAGTATCACCATTTTCTGGTGAGGGTTCCAAAGAAGACAAAATCGCTGAGTATAACCTTGACGACTGTGCCTGACCAGCCAAAGGACAGCACGCTGAAAGAGCCTGACCTTTTCCTGTTTGCAAGGAGAGGAAAGTTTGCCTACAAGGGAGAATCCGACTTCCAGAACCTCAAGGACGGAATCGGAAAGGTCATCGAAATCAGCAAGCCTAAGGCGGGGAACTGGTATATCTCCGTATTCTGCAACACTACCGTGGATACGGAAGAAACAACATACGGAACCCGCTACACAGGACGGCTTGATGTCCTGAACGGGGTTCCGTACATAATTAAGGTTGAGTATTAACCCTGCCTATTTCATTTCCACGAACGAAGGAGCGCTGTGTCCCCTAAGGTGGACAAAGGCCTCCGCATAGTCGCACCAGTATTCCATTCCACGGAATTTTTCCATAGGTATGTGCCAGTCGTTCAGAAGATCCGGCATGCCCTGGCTTTCGTGGCAATAGCAGGCCTCGTGCTTTTTCTCCACCACTGAAGTTATGTCCACATAATCTGTCGGGACAAAGTTCATGCTCTGGTTTCCGCTCATGGCCTCGGCATAGAAGAGGTTGAAGCTGTATCCGCTGTATCTCCAGGCGTCATAGACAAGGATAGAGCAGATACGGTGGTCTCTATGAGTATCTATAGGCCAGTGGGTTATCACCAGTTCAGGTTTTTCCTCCTTGATAACCTGGAGCATCTCGTCGTACTTCTCCTTGTTGATTACGGTGGCTCCGTCCACCTGCGACATGAACCTGTATCTGGCTCCGGTAACCTTGCAGGCTGCCTTGCATTCCTTTTCTCTGATGGCGGCTGCCTGGTCTCCGCTCATTCCCTTGATACCAGCCTCTCCTCTTGTAAGATAGACGCACACTACATCCCAGCCGGCCTGAAGCAAAAGAATCATCGTACCTCCGGCTATAGTCTCAGGATCGTCCGGATGGGCGCCGATTATCAGAGCCTTGCGCTTTTTGCCCTTCTTGCCTGACAAAGATGATGATCCGCTCAAAGGAGAAGCGTTGATTATCGAAGGAAGAGACAGCGCGGCGGCTGATGCAGCCACTCCGGCGGAGGTTTTCAACCAATTTCTTCTGGAAACTTTTTTCATATCGTGTTATATTGAAGCAAAATAAACTTCGGAAACGGAAGCCACAGCTGCGGTTTCGACCCTTAATCTTGAAGGTCCTAAAGTCAGCGGCAGGAACCCACTCTGGCGGGCAAGAGCAATTTCCCTTTCGGAGAAATCTCCCTCCGGACCTATCATAATCACCACATTCAGAGGCTTTGGGGATCCGGATACATATTCCCGGACAGTCTTCTTTTCGCCGTCTTCGCAGTGTGCCATCAGTTTCAGGGGCTCTTCTCCAAAATCGCGGAGGAGGAAATCATCCACACTTACGGCATCCTCAACTACAGGCAGGCAGGATTTCAGGCTTTGCTTTGTGGCGGACAACACCAGGGCCTCAAGCCTCTCTTTCTTCACGGTTGTTCTTATGGAATGGTCCGAAATCAGTGGAACTATCACATCTACACCCAATTCCGTAGCCTTCTCCGCAAACCACTCGTAACGGTCCATATTCTTGGTCGGGCAGACGGCCATTACAAGATGGTAGGACCGCTCCCCAACCCCCAGGCTCTTTTCCACAATCCTGCATTCGACTTCGGCATCTCCTTTCCTGGGGAGATTGACAGAAGAAACCGTGCAGTTGTAAAGTCCGCCCTTGCCGTCGATTACAAAAACGGTATCGCCAGCCTTATGCCTTAGCACCCTGGCACAATGATCCGCTTCCTGCCCCTTCAGCAAAACAGTGTCTTTCCGGATATCTGTAGAATAGAACAATTCCATCGCAGAGACAAATTTAACTAAACTGGCAGAAATTCGTTAATTTTGTTGGTGACAAAAGTTTTAAAGTTTCTTTTATGGCACAAGTGAAAACAACCCGTTACGTGGCCCTGGATGTTCTCAGGGGAATGACCGTAGCGGGAATGATTCTGGTCAACAACCCCGGCAGCTGGGGACATATTTTCAAACCTTTAAGGCACGCCGCCTGGGCGGGATGCACTCCTACGGACCTCGTGTTCCCGTTCTTCTTGTTCGTGGTAGGTGCCGCTATGGCCTTCTCCTTTGCAAAGTACGGAGAGAGCCTTTCCAAGGCCAGTGTCAAGAAACTCCTGATAAGGGGCGCCTTGATCTTCCTGGTCGGAGTGGCCCTGAACGCATTTCCGTTCATCAAGCTCCCGATGGATCCCGACCACGGCTTCTGGTGGAATGTCGCAGAGAAATTCCGTCATCTGAGGATATTCGGAGTGCTGCAGAGAATCGCGATGTGCTATATAGTCGGCGGACTGCTTGCCCTGTGGCTTAAAAAGCCTAAGAAAATCGTCAGCATAATGGTCATCCTGGCGCTTCTGGAAGTGCTGGTATTGTGGCTTCTCCGCGACGGTCAGGGAGCATTCCTGTTCGGCGAGACCGTTAAGGACACTATGGCAGGAAGGGCATCCGGAGCCTTTGACGTGAGCTTCTTCAACGCCCTTGGTCTGAACGGGTCCAACCACGTATACCACGGAGAGGGATTTGACTTTGACCCTGAGGGCCTTATCGGAGTACTCAGCGGCAGCTGCACGGTTCTGCTCGGATTCTTGATCGGCAACATCTGCCGCACGGAGGAACACAAAATCAATGCGGTTGCAAAGCTTTTCGTCATCGGAATGATCTGCCTTGCCCTGGGAATGATCGCCAGCATCTGGCTGCCGATCGTAAAGAAAATCTGGACCGGTTCATACGTTCTCTACGCAGGCGGCTGGGCCATACTGATGCTCGGATTCTTCGCTTACTTCATAGACGTCAAGGGAAAGGAAAAGATCTTCACTCCGTTCAAGGCTCTTGGAATGAACCCTCTGTTCGCCTTCGTAATGGCCGGCCTGTTCTCCAAGATTCTGGGAGGCATGATCAAGTGGACCGTACCTATGGTCCAGGACGACGGAACAATGGGAGAAAAGACCTACTCAGTACTCAGCTGGTTCTACCAGAATTGCTGCTGCCCTATTTTCCGCTCTGACTTTTTCGGCGGCAACAACGGAAACAACGAGTTCGCTTCCCTGATGTACGCCATCGTTTATGTGATTGTCTTCACCCTTATGGCTTACGCCCTCTACCGCAAGAAGATAGTCATCAAGCTATAGTTTCTCTGCGATGAAAAAGATGATAATGGTAAACGGACGTATGGCGGACGCCATCAGATGGGACGGGGTAAACATCGCCGAGATCAGAGAGCTTGCCGGAGAAAAACTTATGGAACCTCATCTCTGCATGGGGTTCCTTTATCTTTTCATCGCCACCGAAGACGGCATCTCCCAGTGCAACGAGGGAGACTGGGTAGCCAGGGACCAGGACGGAGGCTGCCACGTGCTGAAAGCCGAAGAAATGCAATAGAACCTATGACGGAAGAAGGAAAAGACATACTCAAGACATTCACCATCACCAGCCTTGAAGAAATAGACAAGGTGGCCGGGGATTTCATACAGTACATCTCCGAGTCCGACCTCCAGAGCAACATCTTCGCATTCTACGGCAAGATGGGTGCCGGCAAAACCACTTTCATCAAAGCCATCTGCAAGGCTCTAGGGGTCAAGGACATCGTAAACAGCCCGACCTTCACCATCATCAACGAATACAGAAGCAGCCGCGGCTTCCCTATCTACCACTTTGATTTCTACCGCATCAACCGCCTCCAGGAAGCCTTCGACATAGGAACTGAAGACTACTTTGCCGGAAACGGCCTCTGCCTTATCGAATGGCCTGAAAAAATCGCAGAGATACTACCTGAAGACCACATCAAAGTCACCATCACCACAAACGAAGACCTCAGCCGCACCGTAGCGATTTCAAGAGGATAATCCTTCCTTTTTAAATCATTAACACATTGAAATCTGCACAAACGTAAAAACTTTGGGGGCGGACAGCGTCAATTGTACGTTTTGGTTTGGAGATTCCTTGTGTCGTGAATTACTTTTGGCAGAATGCTAATCAACAAAAAGAGGGTTTATGAAAAAAGAGGAGAATGTGTTAAAGTATGAAACGGCTGTGGAAGATATAAAAAACGCAATTCTTCAAAGTCAACACAAAGCAATTAAGAATGCTAATAAAGAACTCCTTCAACTATATTTCAAAATTGGAGAATATGTTTCCCGAAATTCTAGAAATGGATGCTGGGGAAGAGGGGCAATAGAAATCATCAGCATAAGACTACGGGCCGAGATGCCTGGTTTACAAGGTTTTTCTGCTACCAGCATAAAACGTATGAGGCTGTTTTATGAAGCATGGAACAAGTTATACGACAAATCGTCCAACGCGTTGGACGATTTAGATAACGACGTATCTGGACACTTTTATTCTATCGGATTTTCTCAACATTGTATCATTATACACAAAATCAAAAGCTTAGAAGAGAGAATAAATTACATTAAGTTAGCCGCAAAAGAGAATCTCTCCGCCAGAACTCTGGAAAAGTTTATAGCCCAAGATGTTATTCACCATCGAGGTGTATTGCCCAATAATTTTCAAAAGACAATCCCCGACTCTATAACCGCACAACGAGCCATAATGGCATTCAAAGATGAGTATCTGTTGGATTTCATAAATGTTGAACAACTAGGAGCCAGGGATTTGGAAGATGTAGATGAATCAGTGATCGAGAATAGTATTGTTCATAATATCAGAAATTTCATAATGACTTTCGGAAAAGATTTCTCTTTTATAGGGAATCAATATGTGGTCGAGGCTTTTGGTCACACTCACAAGATAGACCTATTGTTTTATAACCGGGCTCTAGCGACATTAGTGGCTGTAGAAATAAAGAAAGGCAACTTTAAACCATCTTACTTAGGACAGTTAAGCATCTATCTGCAAGTTCTCGATGATTTTGTAAGGAAACCTTGGGAAAATCCAAGCATAGGAATTGTTCTATGTGGCTCTGCTGAAAAAGCTTATGTAGAATATGCCGTGCGATCATACACCAATCCTCTTGGAGTAGCTACTTATAAGTCGGCAGATGAAATGCCGGAAGAATTGAGGAAAGCATTGCCAAATGAAAAGCAATTGAAAGGACTTTTAGGAAGATAGATTATGTTGTGCAAAGTTTATTGTGCGTGCTGCAACGGGTTGGAGGTTACAACCGTAACGGTAGAGGTAAGTGTGACGGATGGTATTCAGTTTCATCTGGTTGGGCTGCCGGACAGCGCTGTCAAGGAGAGCCAGCAGAGGATTGAGAGCGCACTGTTCAGCAACGGCTTCAGATTTCCAGGCAAGAGGATTACAATCAATCTGGCGCCCGCAAATATCAAAAAGGAAGGGTCGTCGTTTGATGTGCCGCTGGCAATAGGCATCCTGTGCGCATCCGGGCAGCTGGACGAGAATGTGGCCTTGCGGCTTAAGGATTTCATTATCCTCGGCGAACTGGCTCTGGATGGAAATTTCATTATCCTCGGCGAACTGGCTCTGGATGGAACACTCAGGGAGATCCCAGGAGCACTGCCAATAATCATCCACGCAATGGAACAAGGTTTCAAAGCTTGCATTCTACCCTCTTCTTCAGCGATGGAGGGAGCGGAGATTGACGGCATAACAATCTTTGCGGCAGAGAGCTTCAGAGATGTGATCGGGATACTTAAGTCTCCGGAAGAAGCATCTGATTTGATAGTCACTCCACAAAGCATCGGCCAAGTGGAAGAAGACGATGGAGGCGAAGACCGGCAGAACTACGATTTCTCTCAGGTCCGCGGACAGTTCCAGGCTAAAAGAGCAATGGAGATAGCTGCAAGCGGGGGCCATAACATTATCTTGTCCGGTTCGCCGGGCAGCGGCAAGACTTTCCTGGCAAAATGCCTTAGGGGCATACTTCCGCCAATGTCCAAGGAAGAAGCAATCCAGACCAGCAACATCTACTCGGTGGCAGGATTGCTGGCTTCAGAGTCCGGCAAGGAGCATCATCGCGGAGGACTGCTCAGAAACCGTCCGTTCAGAAGCCCTCATCATACGATTACGGTTCCCGCCCTGATTGGGGGCGGAAGCAAGGGTCTTCCGGGCGAAATCTCCCTTGCTCACAACGGAGTCTTGTTCGCCGACGAATTCGCCGAGTACGACAGGCGTTCCATTGAAGTTCTGCGCCAGCCGCTGGAAGACGGGGTGGTGCAGATTAGCCGCGTAATGGGCAAGCATTTCTACCCCGCCAGGTTTATGCTGGTGGCTGCAATGAACCCCTGCCCTTGTGGCCATCTGTATGACGGAAGCGGGAAATGCAAATGCTCTTCCTCAGCGATAATAAAATACCGCAGCAAGATTTCAGGCCCGGTGATGGACCGCATAGACATCCACGTCTTGGTCAGGCCTGTCAAGGCAAACGAGCTGATATTTCCGTCCCAAGGTCGGGAAGAAACAAGTTCAGTTATCGCTGAGAGAGTAAAGAAAGCCAGAGACATCCAAATGGAAAGATACCTCAAAAACGGAGAATCCTTCTTCACCAATGCCGCTATAACGCCTTCAAAAATAGCGACATACTGCAGGCTTAAATATCAGGATAGACTTCTGCTTGAAGCCCTTGTCAGAAAGCAGGGCATAAGCGCCAGAGGCTATACCAGAATCCTGAAAATCGCAAGAACCATCGCCGACCTTGAACAGTCAGAAACAATTGCCGAAAAACATATTGCAGAAGCAGCCAGTCTCCGGTGCCCCGACAAAAACGAAATGATGCAATAGAAGAAAATCTTTTGTATTTTCGCAATCTATATGGTTTTCAAGATTGCGGACAATATAATTTCTCCTCTGGGGTTTACTTCTGAACAGAATTACTGGGCTGTAAAGTCTGGCAAAAGTGCTTTGGCTCCCCTTAATCTTCAAGGTCTTCAGGAGAAAGTATATGCCTCTCTTTTCAGCGATGGAGAGAGGGACAGCCTGCAGGTTGAAGGCCTTAGCCGGTTTGAATCTCTTGTGTACAGGTCTGCAAGACAGGCTCTCGATGAGATTGACGGACAGTTTGACCTGACGGGAAAGGATGTTGTATTTGTTCTTGGAACCACAAAGGGCAACATAGAGAATCTCGGAAAAGATACGGAAGATGATGCCGTTCTCCCCGGGGAAAGCGCAAGGCGGATTTGTTCCCGGCTCGGAATCACCACCACCCCTATCGTGGTTTGTAATGCCTGCATTTCAGGGCTTAATTCCATAATCCTGGCATCCAAGCTTCTGGAAAGCGGTGCTTTCAAATATGCCGTGGTTTGCGGCGCGGATGTCCTGGGCAAATTCATCATCTCCGGATTCCAGGCGCTGAAAACGCTGAGTGAAGAAGCTTGCCGGCCTTTCGACATAGAAAGATGCGGAATGAATCTGGGAGAAGCGGCGGCAACCATGGTGCTTTCTGTTGTTCCTGCCGACGGGAAATCCTGGAGTATAGATGCTGGTGCTGTCAGAAACGACGCCCACAACATAACCGCTCCCTCTCCGAAGGGAGACGGAGCCGGCCTGGCCATCTCCGAAGTTTTGGAAGGATTTGATACTCAGCGACTGGCTTTGGTAAACGCCCATGGAACGTCTTCCCTTTTTATGGATCAGATGGAAAGCGTGGCTCTGGAAAGAGCGGGGCTGGCAGATGTTCCGGCCAATAGCCTCAAAGGATATTTCGGACATACGCTTGGCGCGGCGGGTATCCTGGAAACTATTGTGACGATGAAAGCCCTCGAAGAAGACCTCATCCTGGGCACCAAGGGATTTGAAGAAATCGGGGTAAGCTCCCCTATAAAGATATCTCCAGATTCCGTTCCCGCCGGAGGAAAAAAGAGTTTTGTCAAGACAGTTTCTGGATTCGGAGGCGCAAATGCAGCTATTCTAGCATGTTGTGATCCGGATAAAACGGATAAAAAATCCAGCAACCCAGATTTCATACAAACACACACGGTTAAGATAACCGCTTCTGAAGTGATTGTGGACGGAACTGCTTTGCCACATCCTGAAAGTATTTCGGGCAAAGAGCTGCTGAGCTTCCTGTACAAGGAAAAGGTTGGCGGCTATCCACAGTTCTACAAAATGGACCTTATGACCCGTCTGGGCTTCATAGCTTCTGAACTTTTGCTGGAGGCTGAAGGCAGGGAGAGATTTGCCGGAACTGATTCTAGGGCGGTAATCCTCTTCAACAGGTCTTCTTCCCTGACGACAGACCGAAAGTATCTGGAAACCATATCCGAAGACAACTACTTCCCGAGCCCGTCCCTGTTTGTCTACACGCTTCCGAATATCATTACCGGAGAAATTACTATCCGCAATAAATACAACGGAGAAACGTCTTTCCATATACTGCCGGAAAAAGACATGGATCTGATAAAAAATGTGTTGAAGGCAGCTTTTGGAGACAGGAAAACACAAAGTGTCATTTCCGGATGGATAGACTGCTATGGGGAAACCCGGTTTGAAGCGGAACTGTTCATCGCGGAGAAAAAGAAAAACGACTATGAAAGAGAGAATTAGAGAGATTTTGGAAGATGCCCTTCCACTTGTTGACCTGGATTCCGACTTCCTGTTCAAGGAACTGGATTCCCTTGGCGTGGCCACTATATTGCTGAAACTTTCAGAAGAATATTCCATTAAGCTGGACGCCAAAGACGCGACTCCCAAGAACCTGAAGTCCCTGGACTCACTGGAAGCAATGGTGAAAAGCAAGCTTGAGAAATGAGGCTGGTAGATTATCTCCATAAAAACGCCGGACTGTATCCGGAAAAAACCGCCGCTATCTGCGGAGAAGAGACTATCACCTGGAAGGAGCTGTCTGAAAAGGTTATCGATCGCGCCTCTTCGTTCAGAAAGGGACAGGTGGTTCCGTTCAGATCTTCGCAGAGCATTGATTTTCTGATAACTTATTTTGCAATCCACCAGGCCGGTGCGGTGGCGGCCCCTCTGGAAAAAGATATTCCGGAGAACCGTTTCAGGGAAATCTATGACATTCTTTCTTCCAGCCAGGTTCCGGAAGGGACGGCAGACATTCTCTACACCACCGGAACTACCGGAAAGTCCAAGGGCGTTATCATAAGCCACAGGACCATAATCGCCGATGCGGAAAATCTAATCGAGGGCCAGGGTTTCTCCCATGACCTTCTGTTCATCATCAGCGGACCTCTGAACCATATTGGAAGCCTGTCCAAGATTTTCCCGGTTACGATGCAAGGAGCAACCCTCTACATCCTGGAGGGAATGAAAGACCTGGATAAATTCTTTGAAGCTCTGGATTATCCGGCAGAAAAGAACGCAACGTTCTTTGTTCCGGCAACCATACGCATGCTGCTGATGTTCAGTGGTGAAAGACTATCCAAATATGCAGACAAGATAGACTTCATAGAGTCAGGGGCGGCACCTTTGGCCCACTCTGACATGCTGAGGCTCTGCGAGGTTCTTCCGAAGACCAGGCTCTACAACACCTACGCCTCCACAGAAACGGGAATCATAGCCACCTACAATTTCAACGACGGGGAATGTATACCCGGATGTCTGGGAAAGCCTATGAGCCATTCCAGGATAATCATCACCCCTGAAGGGAAGATCTCCTGCCAGGGCGATACACTAATGAGCGGATATGTGAACGATCCTGCCTTGACGGCTTCCATTCTGAAGGATGACACCATATACACGTCAGATATCGGTGAACTGGACGAAAAGGGAAGGCTCCATCTTAAGGGAAGGGAAACGGATGTCATCAATGTCGGCGGATTCAAGGTTTCCCCTTCAGAGGTTGAGGATGCCGCAATGTCATTCCCGGGAGTAAAAGACTGCATCTGCATAGGAATCCCGCATCCTATTACCGGAATGGGACTGAAATTGATCGTGGCCCTGGAAGACGGATCCTTCCTGGACAAGCAAGGTCTGGCCAGGCATCTGAAGGGCAAACTGGAAACATTCAAGGTCCCTTTGCTTTACCAGCAGGCGGACAGCATCAAACGGACCTACAACGGAAAACTGGACCGAAAATTTTATAATTCACAAAATATATGAAAATCAAGATTATGTTATCAGCACTCTGCTTTGCGGCGTTAACCGCCGGATGCACAGGCGGGAAGACACTTACCTCCGGCCTGGACAAGGCAAACATGAATGATTCAATCGCTCCTGGCGAGGACTTCTACGAATATTGCGCTGGCGGCTGGATGAAGGCCAACCCGCTCAAGCCGGAGTATTCAAGCTTCGGACAGTTCAATGTCCTTTCAGACAACAACGAGCTTCAGCTCAAGGAAATGTTTGAGGAGTACGCGAACAACCCTCAGGAGAAGGGCACCCTCGGCCAGAAGATCGGCAGCTTATACCGTATGGCTCTGGACTCTGTAAAGAGGAACGAAGACGGCTACAAGCCAATCATGAAAGACCTGGAGTATGTACGCAACATCGCAACCCGCGAGGATTTCCAGATAGCCAATGCCGTTCTGGGAAAGAGAGGCGTCGACATTTCAATGTTCTCCATTTACTGCGACGCAGATCTTTCCGATTCTGAGAACAACCTCGTCCAGACATATCAGGGCGGACTGGGACTCGGCAACAAAGACTACTACTTGAACGATGACGAGGCTTCCAAGAAGATTATGGAAGCATACAAGACCCTCATCTGCAAACTGTTCACAATGGTTGGCTACTCTGAGGCCGAGGCAAAGGCCAAGATGGAGAACATCCTCTCCTTAGAGTACAGGATAGCAAGGGCTTCCAAGAGCAGGACAGAGCTCCGCGATGTTCCTAACAACTTCCACAAGATGAGCTACGCAGACCTCAAGAAATATTACCCTGGCATTATGTGGGACGAGATTCTCAGCGGACTGGGATATCCTGCAATTGACTCTGTATCCGTGGGACAGCCAGACCATCTCAAGGAAGTCGAGAGAATCGGAAAGGAAGCTCCTCTTCAGGCTCTCAAGGACTATGCAGAATTCGGAGTAATCTACGGCGCAACCAGTATGCTCAGCGATGATTTCCGCAAGGTTTCATTCGAGTTCAGCCAGGTGATGAGCGGAGCCCAGGAAGACAGGCCTAGATGGAAGAGGGCTGTCGGAGCTGTAAACGGTGTTCTCGGAATGCCTGTCGGAAAGCTCTATGTGGAAAAGTACTTCCCTGAGAGCAGCAAGCAGAGAATGCTTACCCTTGTAAACAACCTCAAGGACGCTCTGCACCAGAGAATAGAGCAGCTCGAGTGGATGAGCGATTCAACCAAGCAGCAGGCATACGACAAGCTTGCTAACTTCATCGTGAAGATAGGATATCCGGACACCTGGAGAGACTACTCCAAGCTTCAGATAGACGACACTCTCTCATATTATGAGAATATGTGCAACGCTTCCGAGTTCTACCTTGCAGACATGATTGACCGCAAGGTTGGAAAGCCTGTCGACAAGACCGAGTGGCTTATGACTCCTCAGACCATCAACGCATACTACAACCCTACAACCAACGAGATCTGCTTCCCTGCAGGAATTCTCCAGCCGCCATTCTTCAACCCGGCAGCTGACGACGCCGCTAACTATGGAGCAATCGGAGTTGTAATCGGCCACGAGATGAGCCACGGCTTCGACGACCAGGGCAGCCTGTTCGACAAGGATGGCAACATGCACAACTGGTGGACAGCAGAAGACAAGGCCAAGTTCGACGAGAGAACTTCTGTTCTTGCAGACTTCTTCTCCACTCAGGAAGTTCTTCCGGGAGTATTCATCAACGGAAGACTCACCCTCGGCGAGAACATCGGTGACAACGGCGGTCTGCACATCGCTTACCAGGCATTCCAGAACGCAATGAAGCAGAACCCTCTCGGAGAGAAGGACGGCTTTACCCCAGACCAGAGATTCTTCATCTCCTACGGCTTCATCTGGGCTGCTAACTTCAGAGACGAGTACATCCGCAACCAGGTTCTGAACGACCCTCACTCCAATGCAAGGTTCAGAGTGAACGCAGCTCTTCCTCAGATTGACGAGTGGTACGAGGCCTTCGGAATCAAGGAAGGAGACAAACTCTACCTCGCTCCTGAAAAGAGAGCCCGCATCTGGTAAAAAAACAAAGCTCAGCGATGAAAAAAGTCGGACTCATATCAGATACTCACGGCTACTTTGGAGCTGAGCTTAAAGACTTTCTCAAAGACGTGGATGTTGTCCTTCACTGTGGTGACTGGGGCAGCATCCACACTCTTGAGGAGGTCAAAAAATTCAAGCCCGTCATAGGCGTTTACGGCAACTGCGACGACCAGGACATACGCCTGGAAGTTCCCCTCTACCAGCATTTCATGCTCGAGGACCTGGACTGCCTGATGATCCACATCGGAGGCTACCCTGCCCGCTACGACTATAGGGCATATCAGCTCATCCATCAGGTCCATCCGGACATCTTCTTCTGCGGCCATTCCCACATCCTCAGGGTGATGAACGACCCGCATAATTTCTCCAAAGAAGATTCTGACCGGAAAATGCTCGTGATGAATCCGGGTGCCTGCGGACAGATGGGCTTTCACAACGTAAGAACGGCCCTCCGCTTCAAGGTGGAAGGCCGTGATATCACAGATCTTGAACTTGGCCAATGGCCCCGCTGATTATTTGTAAAGCAGGTACGGGGCGCGTTCTTTCTTGAACGCTTTGATGTCTTTCTCCCAAGTCTCCTGAAGTTCCTTGGCGAGCTTTCCGGCGTTGCAGCCTTGGTTGTCCGCCTTCTCGATAATGGTCTTTCTCACATATTCCTGACCGGTTTCAAGCTCGAACATCCTGGTGAAGAACTCGTTGCCCTTGCTGCCACATCCGATGTAGGCATCGATGATGTAGGTAAGGTTGACTTTGCCGTCATTTATGCGGTTTAGAGGGATTTCGGCAAGGCTTACGCCCGTACACTCCTTGTCCAGAAGCGGAGGGTTCTTGGCGCCGGCAATGCTTCTCGGAGTGAACTTGTATTCCGCCGGAATCCTGGCGTCTGAGCCGTAAGGGCTTCTGCCCTGGAAGGATGTGGTGGACATATCCGGAGCTCCGTAAATCTGGAACGGAACGGTTGTTCCCCTTCCGAGACTGATTCTTGTGCCTTCAAAGTAGCAGGTTGAAGGATAGAGATATACGCTGCGCATGTTCGGAAGGTTCGGAGACGGCTTTACAGGAAGGCGGTAGTGAGAGTTTCTCCGGTAGTTTCTGCACTTGATCACCGTAAGGTCGCACTTGAGGCCAGGGTCCGGTTCCCAGGTATCTTTGGACGGGAAGTTGAGCCATCCCTTCTCGTTTGCCATATAGGCGAGCTCGCCCATTGTCATTCCGTGGGCCACAGGTATCGGAAGGCCGCCCACCCCGCTCTTGAACTTGCGGTCGAGCATAGGACCGTCGGTGAGGAATCCTATAGGGTTAGGCCTGTCCAGGACGATGAAAGGAATGTTGAACCTGGCGCACTTGCCCATCATCCTTATCATGGTCACGTAGTAGGTATAAAACCTCACGCCTACATCCTGAAGGTCAAAAAGCATCACGTCAAAGCCTTCCATCATTTCCTTGTCAGTCATCTTGGTACCATAGAGAGAACGGATAGGGATTCCGGTGCTCAGATCCACGCCTGGAGAAACGTGCTCGCCAGCATCGGCCGTGCCGCGGAAACCGTGTTCCGGACTCATCAGGCACACGATGTTAACGTCCAGGCTAAGAAGGGTGTCCAGAACGTGGGTGTAAAGGTTCTTAGGCATCTTGTCCATGGCGTCACTTCCGTCGCTGACCAGAAGTTCCACAGGAAGCTCCTTTCCCTTCTTGAGCATTATGCCCGTCTGGTTGGAAAGAAGACAGACTCTTTTTCCCTGCAGAAGAGGAAGATACTCGTCGATGGATGCCGCTCCAGGCTGAATGGTTCCGTCATATGCCCACAGGTGGTCCGGACGGAAGGGATCTCTTGTCTGAGAATCCCTGGCAACTTTTGCGGGAGCGCAGGCAAGCATGGAAACCAGAATGGCGGCCAAAAGGGCCAGCGGCAAAACCGTGCACAAAAATCTCTTGAGTTTCATAACGGGATATGGCATGAAAGATTATCACTTCTCGAGAACAGACACGATCTTGTCTGTAGCTCCGAGCATTTTTTCTACATAATTGCGGCAGGAGCGTCCTCTGAAATCGCGGAGTTCCTTATCCTTGACGCAGTTGTCTATGACCTGATAAAGTTCGGAAGCGCTGCTTACGCTGGTAGCTCCATTGCATTCTATAAGGTCTATAGCTTCCTGGAATTTGCGGTAGTTGGGACCGAACGCCAGAGGCACACCGTAAACGGCGGCTTCCAGGGTGTTGTGGATGCCCACACCGAAACCTCCGCCTATGTATGCGAAATCCGCATAGCGGTACAGTGAAGAAAGAATACCGATGCAGTCTATCACCAGAACCCTCTTTCCTTCAGCGATGGACTGTGGATTCTCGCTTACCATCTCCCGGTCCGCATCTTCTTCCACCTCGGAATATCTTACCGTACCATAAGGCTCGTAAATCTGAAGGAGCTTATCTATTCTCTCCTTGTGGATTTCGTGAGGCGCGACCACCAGACGGACCTTGGAGAAATTCTTCAACACCTGGGCTATCAGTTCGTCATCCGGCTGCCACGTACTTCCGGCAACTATGGTAAAGCCGTCTTTGGCGAAGTTCTCTATTACAGGAAATTGTTTGCTTTCGGAAGCTATCCTTTCCACCCTGTCGAAACGGGTGTCTCCGCAAACAATGACATTGTCCTTTATCCCGATTCCGGAAAGTAGGTTTCTGGACTCCTCATCCTGAACGAAGATGACCGTGATGCATCTGAGCATTCCTCGGAAAAATCCTCCCCACCATTTGAAGAAAGGCTGGAAACGGCGGAATATCGCAGAGACAAGATATATCTCACAACCGGCCTTACGGGCCTGGCGGATAAAGTTGTTCCAAAGGTCGTATTTGGTGAATATCAGTTTCTTTGGCTTTACGGCCTTCATCATCCGGCGGGCGTTGGAAATGGTATCTATCGGAAGATAGAACACCCAGTCTGCAAGGGAATAGTTTTTCCTCAAATCATATCCGCTCGGGGAGAAAAAAGTCAGGAGAACCTTTGTCTGCGGACGGCTGCCCTTGTACCATTCTATTAGAGGACGCGCTTGCTCGAATTCCCCGACAGAGGAACAGTGGAACCACACAACATCGTCCTTCACACCGTCAAAGGCGCTCTCGATTTTACCGACCAACCCTTTTCTCCCATCCAGGAACTTCCGGATTTTTTTGCTGAAGAGAGAAGCGATCCAAATACCCGGAAGGGCCAGCCACATTCCTATACTGTATAAAAAGCTCATTGAATCTGTTGTAATTTCCAAAATTAGTGAATTTTTCCAAATTTCAGTAAATTGCACCCCAAGACAAGAGGTTCCGAAGGAAATGAAAGATACTTTTCAGACAACAGGTGAATACTGGCAGCTGATGCTCAGGGTTTTCCGAAAACCTGAGAAATGGAGCGTGTTCTGGAAGCAGTTCTGGAAGGAATCCCAAAAGCTGATCATCGGCTCCCTTCTTCTTGTTTTCATCGTTTCCATAGCAGTGGGAGGTGTTATCTGCCTGCAGACGGCAAATAATCTGGAAAGCCCGTTCATACCTAAATACTATGTCGGAGTTATGGCCAGGGAGAGCCTGGTGCTGGAATTCTGTTCAACAATGATAGCCCTCATCCTTGCGGGCAAGATGGGAAGCAACATCGCATCCGAGATAGGAAGCATGAGGATTACGGAACAGATCGACGCTATGGAGATAATGGGTGTGAATTCCGCCAACTTCCTCATCCTTCCGAAAATCATCTCCGCGACTGTATTCAGCCCGTTCCTGATGCTTATGAGCTTCTTCATAGGCCTTGCCGGAGGAGGGTTGCTGATTGCGATAACGGGCATTATTACCCTAGCCCAATACATTGAAGGCTTGCAGTTTGCTTTCAACCAATGGTACATTTTCTACAGTATGATAAAGATGGCGGTATTCTGCTTCATTATAACGAGCATCTCCTCCTATTACGGTTATTACGCCAAGGGAGGTTCCCTGGGTGTAGGTAAATCAAGCACACAGGCCATCGTGATAAGCAGTATGCTCATACTGATTTTCGACCTCATACTTACAAAACTCCTGCTCTAGCCGATGATTGAAGTCAAGGGATTATACAAGGAATTCGACGGCAAGACGGTACTGGAAGACATCAATATCCAGTTCCGCCCGGGAGAGTGCTCCCTTATCATCGGAGCCAGCGGAAGCGGAAAGACCGTGCTGCTGAAAAACCTTGTGGGCCTGTATGAGCCGGACAGGGGAGAGATTCTTTACGGAGAAAGGAATTTCACCAAGATGAAATTCGCGGAAAGGAAACTCTTCCGCAAGGAAATGGGAATGCTTTTCCAGGAAAGCGCCCTGTTCGACTTTGCAACCGTGGAGGAGAACATCATGTTCCCGATGGATTTCTTTACGGAATGGAGCCTTGAAAAGAAACTGGAAAGGGTGAATTTCTGCCTCAAGAGAGTTAACCTGGAAGGTTCCAACAAACTTTATCCGGCCCAGTTATCGGGAGGTATGCAGAAAAGGGTAGGTATCGCAAGGGCCATAGCGTTGAATCCGAAATATCTTTTCTGCGACGAGCCGAACTCCGGCCTGGATCCAACCACATCCATCGTCATAGACCGCCTGATCCAGGAAATCACCAGAGAGTATAAGATCACCACTGTCATCAATACCCATGACATGAATTCCGTTATGGAAATCGGAGACCATATAGGCTTCATCCACAAGGGACATCTTGTCTGGGAGGGTTCGAACAAAGAGATAATGGATACGGACTGCCAGCCTCTGAACGATTTCGTCTTTGCCAACAATCTGGCGCGCCAAATCAAGCGCAACCGTTAGTCAAAAGTCTTTATTTCAAATGGAAACGGATTCCGGCCTGTGCCTCGAACTGAAGAGGATGGTCGGTACGTATGCTTGCAGGTAGATCCGAGTCAAAGTAGTATGTGATTCCAGGCTCAAGATAAATGCCCACATTCTTGTCTTTGCCAAAGCGGTATTCCATACCGGTGACCGCCTTTGTGGAGAACTGCAGACCCTTTACGCTGGAATCGCTGGTCTTGCCGCTACCTGCAGCTGATTTCATCTGATAGGTGACCTTCACGCCCTTTTCAACAGCACCGCCAGCTGCAGCATAGAAATCCATATTGCCGACAGTTGCGATATTGAAATAGAGGTTAACGGGAATTCCCACATAGTGAACGCCTTGCTTGATATCATAGAACTGCCCGTTGATAAGGCCGTTATATTTGCTGTGGAGGTAAGAATAACTTACACCCGTACCTACGGTGAGCACATTGTTGACCTTGTAGCTAACCCCTATCGCGAAGTTCAGCGGCAGAGAATAAGTGGTTTCTGAAATCTGCTGGACGGAAGGTGCCGTAGAATACTGAACATATCCAAACTCAGAAGCCACGGCTTTAATCATACTTTTGGATGGGCCCTCAACCTTTCCCCTTCCGGAGAAATTGGAAGAAGCTGAAAATGCCAGCCTCTTGCCTTTAGAAGGAGCCTCGTAAAATTCCTTCACCTTCTTGCCAGTTACGGCAGGCTTAACAGTAGAAGTGCTCTTTTCTGAGGTTCCCTGTTTCTGAGGAGCAACTTCCTGCTGGGGAGTGGCTTCCTGAGTCTTTTCTTCAGGAATAATATCTGTTTTTTCCTCAGCGATTATGCTTGCGGACTCGGCTGGCTCAACTGAGGTCTGAACGATTTCCTCCCCAGAATACCCTTGCTGGCCGGACACTTTGTGAGTGCCCGAATAAGCCAGCACAGGCATCTGAGCCTCCTTCTCCCTTTCTGGGGACTCTGCACTTTCTTTTGCCCCGTTCCCGTCTGCAAGAGTTGTAGTTTTTTCAATAGGTGTAATTTCAGGCTGGAATGGGGTTGGTGAAGAGGAAGGCGTTCTGAGAAGGAAAAAGGCTGCCACAGCTGCAGCAACCGCTGCCGGAACGGCCCACCAGAGGAATCCTCCCCTCTTAGGCTCGGCAGACGGCAACTGACTGGAAATGGACTCCCACAAGGAAGATTTTTCCTCCTTAGTCAGAGACCATTTCTTGCCAAGGTCCTTTCCCAATATGTCTTTGAACTGTTTCAAATCACTATAATATTAGACACGTCATTTTATTTTCTTCAGTCTCTCCTGAAGCCAGACCCTCGCGCGGCTGAGCTGTGAACGGCATCCTCCTTCGCTGAGACCTAGCGTTTCCGCTATTTCCTTATGCGAATATCCCTCTATCGCATAGAGGTTGAACACCGTCCTGAACCCTTCCGGCATGGAAACTATCAGCTCCATCAGCTTGTCGGCATCCAGTTTAGCCGTCTCCTGCGGGTCAAGTTCCAGGGAAGAATCCGCCGTCGGAATCTCTCCGTCTATCTGCACCGTTTGCTTGAGGATGTCTGTTTTGCGGATCTGCATCAGGCAGGTGGTAACGAATATCCTTCTCGCCCAACCTTCGAACATACCTTCTCCGCGGTAGTCTTCAAGTTTTGAGAAGAGGGTTATGAAGCCGTCGTGAAGCGCATCTTTGGCTTTTTCCCTCTCTCCCATATAGCGCAGACAAACGGGGAACATCCTCACGGAGAGCTTGTCATAAAGCTCCCTCTGCGCCTTTTTTTCCTGTTTCCTGCAGCGAGCTACAAGATCGGAATAAGGATCCGGCTGTTCCCGTGTCTTTTTGTTGTCTGACATTAAGATGCAAATTACCGCCCGAAGGTTGCAATGGAAAAGCAAATTTAGCACATTATTTGTTATTTTTGTCCTGATGATATGAGACGGTTTCTTGCCATATTTCTGCTTTTCGCGTTAGCTTCGACGGTATCTCCTGACCTGCAGGCTCAGGATGCCGTTTCCATATCCAAAAGTGATTCCTGCATGATTGCAGCCCAGATGGCATACAACAACCATCAGGCGGACAGCGTCAGGATCCTTTGCCGCCAAGCCCTGGACTTCAATCCGGCCAACGATGCCGCCTACTATATGATGGCGAAGGTTGCCCTGGTCGAAATGAATCTGGAGGAAGCCGAAAAAGACCTTGTGGCGGCAGTAGGACTGGACTCCTCCAACTATTATTACCTGGCAACCCTCGGCGCCCTGTACATGCAGAACAATGACACCCCGGCAGCAATGAAGCTGTTTGAAAAACTGGTGGAGAAGTTCCCTTCAAAGAGCGAGCCTTACCTCAGTCTGATCAACCTTTACGTTCCTAGGGGAATGCAGGACAAGGCCCTGGCCCTTGCGGACAAGCTTGAGCAGAAAACCGGCCCGAACGAGGCTTCCGTGATGACCCGTTTCCGGATTTACTCCTCCCAGGGAGAGTCGGAAAAAGCAATACAGGCTCTTATAGACGCTGATGAAAAGACCCCCAACTCTCTCTACGAGGGCTATATAGCGGATCTCTACGCCGGTAACGGAAAAGACTCGCTGGCTCTGGTATGGTACAACAAGGCCCTGTCGGCCGAGGCTGATTATGTTCCTGCCATCTACGGTAAGATGCAGACTTACCGCCGCCAGAAAAATTACGGAATGTACCTGGTCTATCTGAAATCTTTCCTCGGGAACAGGGAAGCCGATTACGATATCAAGAAAGCCCATCTGGAAGAGGCGATGAAGAATCCTGTCTTCTACCAGCAGTATCGGGAAGGCATGGCGGATTGCCTTATGGAACTTGCGAATGCAGATCCTGCGGACAGCAGCGCAGCCATAACCAGCGCCATCTACCTTTCCCGCTCAGGAGAAACGGAAAAAGCCGGAAAGGTTCTCAACAACATTCTCAAATACTATCCTGAAGACCGGTATCTGAGAGGCAATATGCTGAGTTTCCTTTACAGCACACAGAACTGGAAGCGTCTGGAAAGTTTTGCGGATTCCTCCATGGCCATATTCCCTGACCAGGCCGCTGACCTTTTCCAGTTCAAGGGAATGGCAGAATACAACCTGAACAAGTACGACGATGCTATCAAGACATTCCTCTCCCAGGAGAAAGCCGTAAGGAAACAGAAGGACACCGCCCTCCTGCTTCAGATATACTCTCTTGTAGGAGATATGTACCATAGCAAAAAGGACGACAAGACCGCTTTCAAATATTATGACAAGGCTCTGAAACTGAACCCCGACGATCCTTCCGTACTGAACAATTACGCCTGGTATCTGGCCACGGGGACTCCCGGGCAGATGCCAGCCAGGAAAGACCTTCAGAGAGCCGTCCAGATGGCAAAGACAGCTGTGGAGAACAGTTCCGGGGAGTTCCATTATCTGGACACCTACGGATGGGTCCTCTTCCTTGCCGGAGACAAGGAGCAGGCAAAGAAATATCTTCAGCAGGCAGTAGCATACGGTGGCAGCGAAGACAGCGGAATCCTCACCCGTTATGCTGACGTGCTGACATCCTTGAGAGAATTCGACATAGCTGTAATCTATTACAAGAAAGCCCTTCTGAAAGCCGCTGAAAGCGGAGACCAGGCAGAGGTTGACAAGCTGACCTTAAGACTTCAGGCTGCCACTGCCCTTCAGGAAGACAAAAATGACAATTGATACTCCGCGATGGTTTCAAGAATTAAGACATATTTCTGCGTTTTGATTGCTTCGGCCGGCTTGTTTTTCCTGGCAGCCCCGCAGATTGCCCATGCCCAGAACAAAACCATCGAGAGCAAGAAAAAGGAGGCCGGCAAACTCCAGGATGACATAAAATTCCTGGACAAGCAGATATCGGAGACCAAAAAGCAGAGGCAGAACACCCTTTCAGAGCTCAAGTTGCTGAACAAGAAAGTGGAAACCAGAAAGAGGCTCATCGACCGCCTTGAGGAAGACATAAACCGACAGGGAATGCAGATCTCTGACAAAACCAAGGCCCTTGAGATAATGAATGCCAAACTCGACAGCCTCAAGGCATCTTACCGGAGGATGGTGATAAAGGCCTACCGCAACCGCGATTCCCGCAAATGGTTCATGTATATAATAGCTTCCGAAAACGTGGAACAGGGATATCGCAGATGGAGCTATCTGAAAAAATACTCTTCATCCCTTTCCTCTTTGGCCGCCGCCATAAAGGAGGAAAGCAGAAAGATAGAAGCCGAGCGCAGCGAACTGTCTCACCTTCAGGCTGAAAATATAAAAGACCAGCACGAAAAAACAGAAGAGTACAACCGTTTAAAACAAGACCAGGACAAATCCAAGGCTTACGCCAACACCCTTGCCAGGCAGCAGAAGAAATACACCCAGGAGCTACAGAAGAAAAAGCAGCAGGCAGACCGTCTGAACAAGGAGATAGAAAAGCTCATCTCCCAGGCCATCGCTGCTGAAAGGAAGAAAGCCGAGTCCTCGTCGAAGAAAAGCGGAGGCAAGACCGCTTCCTCCTCAAAGACTTACGCGGAAACCCCGGAAAGCGCCAAGCTCAGCGGCTCGTTCGAGAGCAACAAGGGAAATCTCCCATGGCCCGTTAAAAGGGGTATGATCGTGGAGGGATTCGGAGAGCATCCTCATCCTACGATAAAGGGTGTAAAACTCCCTTTCAACAACGGAGTCAACATCGCGGCACCAAAAGGCAGCCAGGTTCTTTGCGTTTTCGAGGGAGTGGTCAAGCAGATCCTCGTTATTCCTGGATACAGCAACTGCGTGCTTGTGGAGCACGGCAAGTTCTTCACCTTCTATTGCAAACTCGGAAAGGTCAGCGTTAAGAACGGGCAAAAGATCAGCCAGGGTACCGTAATCGGAACCATAGACTCATCCCAGGAAAGCAGCGAAATACACTTCGAGCTCTGGATGGGAACCCAGAAGCAGAATCCTGAAAACTGGCTTAAGAAATAAAACTACTTGCCGGAAAACAATCCTCCAAGCTCAGCCTGGATGGCATCGATTATCGTGCTCAGATCCTTAGGATTGTTCTGGAAATCCAGTTTGTCCACATCTATGATCAGAAGCTTTCCGTCCTTATAGGTTTCAGCCCATTCTTCATAAAGGTCATTAAGACCTTTCAGATAGTCCAGGCGTATTCCCTCCTCGTACTTGCGTCCCCTCTTCTGGATATTTGACACCAGATGCTCTATTGAAGAACGCAGATATATCATCAGATCAGGCGGTTGCACAAGGGAAATCATCAGGGAGAACAAATCCTTGTAATTGTCGTAGTCTCTAGTAGGCATAAGACCCATCTTGTGGAGATTCGGCGCAAACACGCAGGAATCCTCGTAGATAGTCCTGTCCTGGATGACATTGTCTTTGGAATTACGGATGTTGACCACCTCCTGGAATCTCTTGTTCAGAAAATATATCTGAAGGTTGAAAGACCATCTAGGCATGTCGTTGTAAAAGTCTTCCAGATAAGGATTGTTCTCAACCGGTTCATACTTTGGGGTCCATCCCAGATTCTTTGCAAGCAGCCCGGTAAGGGTGGTTTTCCCGCTGCCTATGTTTCCTGCGATTCCGATATGCATAGCTCTTGAATGAAGTTTAAGCAAAAATAACAATAATCTTGTAAATTTGCTAGACGGATGAGCGAGAAAAAAGACACATTGGTTTTTCAGGGCAGAAGGAGGAAGTTGGTGGAAGAACTTTCCGCCTCGGGACTATTCTCGGAAAAAGTTCTCAAGGCTATAGGATCGGTTCCCCGTCACCTGTTTGTTCAGAAGGGGTTGGAAGATTTGGCCTACAAGGATATGCCTGTAGCAATCGAAGCCGGGCAGACCATATCCCAGCCGTCCACCGTGGCTTTCCAGACGCAACTTCTGGACTTTAAGCCCGGAGACAGGATTCTGGAAATAGGTACCGGCTGCGGATACCAGACAGCTGTACTCTTCTACCTGGGAGCGGAAGTCTTCTCCATCGAAAGGCAGGAAGAGCTTTTCCGCAAAGCCACTGAAAACCTGACGGATGCCGGATACATTTTTCCGGAGGAAGACTTTTCCGTATCAAAAATCCATCTTTTTCTCGGCGACGGATTTGAGGGACTGAAAGATCTGGCACCATTTGACGGAATCATCGTAACCTGCGGAGCCCCGGCTCTGCCGAAGGCGCTGATGAAGCAGCTCTCTCCCGGAGGAAAGATGGTCATTCCGGTGGACGAGCCGGGCCAGGAAAAAGCTTCGGAAAAGAAGCAGATACTTAAAGTGATTACCAGAAAACCTGACGGGAAATTCACCGGAAGGGATGTCTCCAGAATGAGCTTTGTCCCGATGCTCAAGGGAGTGGAGAAAACAGAAAGAAAGATTTGACATGATAACGGTAAAACAATTTTATTTCAACGATTTGAGAGAGTGCTGCTATGTTCTTTCGGACGAGAGCAAAGAGTGCGTGATAGTGGACCCTGGCATCAGCAGGACAAGGGAGGGGGAAAGGCTTCAGCAATATATCGCCGAGAACAATCTAAAGCCCGTAAAGCTTCTTTGCACCCACGGCCATTTCGACCACGTTATGGGCAACCGTTTTATTACAGATACCTACGGCATTCCGACTTATATACATCCTGCAGATAAGGACCTGCTGAAAGTGGCCAAGGCTACAAGCCAGCTGTTCGACATCCATATAGAGGATCCTTCTCTGGATACCGTGGACATTAACGAAGGTGATGAGGTTACTTTCGGAAATTCGTCCCTGAAGGTGATTTCCACACCGGGACACACCTGGGGCAGTGTTCTCTTCTACAGCCCGGAGAGCAAGATATGCATTACGGGAGACACCTTGTTTGCCGGCAATTGCGGAAGGACCGACCTTCCTGAAGGAGACAGCCGGGCCATGTGCGATTCCCTTGTGGGCAAGGTTGCCAGACTGATTCCTCACGACACCACAATCTACCCGGGACACGGTCCGGATTCCACTATGCTGGAGGAATTGGCCCATAACCCATATCTGAGAAAGGAAACCTGGCTGAGATTTGACATTTAATGGACGAGATTCAGGTCATAGGAGCAAGGGAACACAATCTGAAGGGTATCGACGTTTCGATTCCCAGAAACCGGTTTGTGGTAATTACGGGACTGAGTGGAAGCGGCAAGTCCACTCTTGCCTTCGACACCATATATGCCGAGGGCCAGAGGCGCTATATGGAAACCCTGTCCGCCTATGCCAGGCAGTTTATAGGCATTCTTGAACGCCCTGCAGTAGAGAGCATTACGGGCCTGAGCCCAATTATTGCCATAGAGCAGAAAACCACTGGCAGCAATCCCCGCTCAACCGTAGGGACGATAACGGAAATCTACGACTTCCTCCGTCTTCTGTACGCCAGGGCATCAGACGCCTATTCTCCGGTAACGGGAAAGAAACTCGTAAAGTATACGGCCGAGCAGATTTGCCAGAGTGTCATCGCCGAGTATGAAAATGAAAAATGCTATCTCCTGGCTCCGCTTGTCATAGGACGAAAGGGTCATTACAAGGACCTTATGGACAGTCTGCTGAAAAAAGGATTCACACAGGTCAGGATAGACGGGAAAATCAGGGAACTGGCCGATGTTAAACCTCTGGACCGTTACAAGATCCACTTCATAGAACTTGTAGTTGACAAGATTATACCGTCTCAGAAAGACAGCAAGAGGATTTATGCCTCCGTCAGCACCGCCCTGGAAAGGGGCAAGGGTACCATCGCGATAATAAGACAGGGGAAGGAAGACGAAACTCTCCGGTTTTTCTCCATGCACCTTATGGATGAGGATAGTGGGGAATCATTGCCGGAACCGGCTCCGTTCACATTCTCCTTCAACTCCCCGCAGGGAGCCTGCCCGAAATGCAAGGGACTTGGATACATCACCCGGATAGATATGGAGAGGATTATCCCCGATCCATCCAAAACCATAAACGGAGGAGGAATTGTGCCAATAGGAAAGTACAAGGATTCAGATACTTTCCGCATTCTGGAAGCTATGGCCAGAAAGTACGGATTCTCCCTCAACTCTCCCATCAGCAGCCTTCCGGAAGAAGTCCTGAACATGATACTTTACGGAACACAGGAACTGTTCCGGGTAAGCCTCGCCGACGGAACCCTCCTGGCTTCCTTTCCTGGAGCTGCCGCCCGCCTCAAGGACGGGGAACAGGAAGAAGACGAGCCTCACGGAAAAAAGACTCTCAAGGAAAGGTTCATAGAAGAAATCCCTTGTCCTGAATGCGGGGGAACAAGGCTCAAGAAAGAAGCCCTGTATTTCAAGATAGACGGCAAGGACATCTCCCAGGTTGCGGCGATGGACATTTCTTCTCTCAAGGACTGGATTGCGCATCTCCCTCAAAAACTGGACAACCGCCAGAAACTAATTGCCAGAGATATCATCAAGGAACTTACGGACAGGGTGGGATTTCTCAGCGCAGTAGGACTGGATTACCTGTCTCTGGACAGGGCCACCGCAACCCTCAGCGGGGGAGAAAGCCAGAGGATAAGGCTTGCCACACAGATCGGCAGCCGTCTTGTAAACGTGCTTTACATCCTGGATGAGCCGAGCATAGGCCTCCATCAGAGAGACAACATAAAGCTCATCAATTCCCTGAAGAAACTCCGCGATGAGGGCAACTCCGTCATGGTAGTCGAGCACGACCTCGAAACCATGCTCAGCTGCGACCGCCTTATTGACCTTGGCCCTGGAGCCGGAAGCAAGGGAGGAGAACTCCTCCTGAACACGACCGTGGAGGAACTGCGGAAAATGCCGCTTTCCAAGGTCAGGAAACTGGGAAGCCTTACGGCTGAATACATAAGAGGCATACGCAAGATAGAAACCCCCGCATCCAGAAGGAAAGGTAGCGGCAAGTTCCTTATTCTCAGAGGCGCGAAGGGCAATAACCTCAAGGATGTGACTCTCAAGGTTCCGCTCGGGTGTTTCGTGGGAATAAGCGGAGTAAGCGGAAGCGGAAAGTCATCCCTTATAAACCAGACTCTGAAACCGGTACTGACTAACCATTTCTACCGCTCTTCAGAAAGGGCGTTGCCTTACAGCGGCATAGAAGGAATCCAGAACGTAGACAAGGTTATCGTAGTGGACCAGGCCCCTATAGGCAGAACCCCAAGATCCAACCCGGCCACCTACGTGAATGTGTTCTCGGATATAAGGAAACTCTTCGAGAAAACCCCGGATGCCCAGATCAGGGGATTCAAGGCCGGAAGATTCTCTTTCAATATCAAGGGGGGAAGATGCGAGGTATGCAAGGGAGCCGGAGTGGAAACCATTGAGATGCATTATCTGCCTAGTGTCTATGTCACCTGTAAGGAATGCCGCGGCAAGAGGTATAATGCGGAAACCCTGGAAGTCAAATACAAGGGAAAAAACATAAACGACGTACTGGAGATGACTATATCCGAGGCTGTGGAGTTCTTTTCCCACATTCCGTCCATCAGCCAGAAACTAAAGGCTATGGAAGATGTCGGGCTCGGTTATGTGAAACTGGGCCAGCCTTCCACTACGCTCAGCGGTGGAGAGAGTCAGAGAGTCAAGCTGGCCGCCGAACCTGGATGTGCTCAAGAGCGTGGATTACCTGATCGACATGGGCCCGGAAGGCGGTCAGGGCGGAGGCCGGATAATCGCCGAGGGAACTCCGGAAGAGGTGGCAGGGAACAAGGACAGCGTGACCGGAAAATATCTTAAAGGACTGCTCAATTCAAAATAGATTTATAACTTAGCATTCTGCAAACAAAATAAAAAGAGAGATGGAAAAAGTTAGGGTATATTGCTCAAACAACAATCAATATTACGAAGTAGCTCCCGGAACCAATCTGAAACAACTCCTGAAGATCATAGACTATGACTGGAACAATATGAATGTGCTGGCCGCCTATGTAAACCACGACCTTAAAGAATTGGGAACCCAGCTATATCTCGCTTCCACGATACATTTCATAACATACCGCAGCGCAGACGGAAGAAGGTGCTATAACCGTTCCCTCAACTTCCTGTGCCAGAAAGTCATACACGACCTGTTCCCGGACCGTATCCTGTGTATGGACTACCATCTTCCGAACGGGCAGTACGGAGAACTCAGGTCTAAGGAAGATTTCTCCAAGACCATCCCGATGACGGAAGAAGAACTCGGCGCCATCAAGAAAAAGATGTGGGAACTTGTCAAGAAAGACATTCCGTTCATCAAGACAAAGAGAACAAATCCCAGCGCTATCAGCCTCTTCCGCGAACATGGCCAGAACGCAAAGGCCCGCCTTACCGAGATGACTGGAGACTTCTTCGTAACCCTTTATTATATGGATGGTTACGGAGATTACTTCTATGGCCCGATGGTATATTCCACGGGAGACCTGGACAGGTGGAGCATCAAGCTTTACAGCGACGGATTCTGCCTTCAGTCTCCGGAACCGGAAGCTCCCTATAACCTTCCGCCGCAGAAATACCAGAAAAAGCTCGCTGAGATTTTCGAGGAATATAGCAACTGGTGCAATGTCTTGGGAGTAAGGGATATCGCTACAGTGAACGAAGCTATAAACAAGGGCTACGGCAAAATCGCCATCTCTCTTTGCGAGGCACTTCACGAAAGGAAATACGCCAGGATAGCGGATAAGATCGGTGAGAGAAGAAAAGATGTCAAAATGGTGCTGATTGCCGGCCCGTCTTCTTCCGGAAAAACCACCACTTCCAAGAGAATCGCCCTCCAGATGAAGATTCTTGGATTGAATCCGGTGGTTCTCGGAATGGACGACTACTTTGTAGACAGGGAACTTACACCAAAGGACGAAAAGGGAGAATATGATTTTGAAAGCGTATATGCCCTCAACCTTGAGATGCTCAACGACCATCTTACCAAACTTCTCAACGGAGAGGAAGTGAGAATTCCAAAGTTCGATTTCCAGACTGGAAGGAGCACACTTTCCGAGAACTCCATTAGGCTCAAAGATGGGGACGTGCTTGTAATGGAGGGTATCCACGCCCTGAATCCGGTCCTTACGGAAAGGATTCCGGACGAAAGGAAATTCAAGGTTTACGCCTCCGCCCTGACTTCTCTCTCAATAGATGAGAACAACTATATCTCAACCACGGACAACCGAATGCTCAGGCGAATGGTCAGAGACCATTATTTCCGTGGATACAGTGCTGAGGAAACCATTATGCGCTGGCCTAGCGTAATTGCCGGAGAGAGGAAGAACATCTTCCCTTACCAGGAAAACGCAGATATAATGTTCAACGCATCCCTACTCTACGAACTGCCTCTGCTCAAGTATTTTGCAGAGCCGCTTCTAAGAAGGATATCGCCGATGAGCTACGCCTATGCTGAAAGCCTGAGGCTGCTTAACTTCCTCAGCCGTATGGTTGCCCTTACTCCTGAAGAAATGAAGGCGGTTCCTCCGACGTCAGTCCTTAGGGAATTCATCGGAGACAGCGTGTTCTCCTATTGATAGGGGAAAAATGATTCTCTACCGGCGTTATCCCTTGAGGATGATGCCGGTTTTCTTTATTATCTCGATAGAAACATCGGGATCCGCCTTGAGTGCACCTCTGAGCTTGTCTATCTGCACATCCAGGTTATGGGAGATACTGTCGTTGTCATAGTCTCCCCAGATAGTGCCCTGTATCTTCTTGCGGTCCACGCATTTGCCCATTTCGCGGCAGAGCATCTCCAGCACCTTTGCCCCGGTAGGGGTCACACGGATTTCCTCATCGCCGAGAATGAGCCTCCTGGCTGATGTGTCGAAAGTGAACTTGCCGATTTTATAGGTATTGTCAGACTCTGTTCCAATGCCTTTCTGCTGTAGCATGGATTTTATGTTAAGGTCCAGCTGCTGAACGTTGAAAGGTTTCTTGAGGTACATGTTGGCACCGCTCTGCTTTAGGAATTCCATCTTGCCGGTGAGCACGATGATCGGAATATCGTTCTTGGTTTCCCTGATTCTCTCTATCATCGTGTTGCCGTCCATTCCGTCTCCCATCTCAAGGTCGGAGACAACTATGTCAGGACGGAAAGCGGCAATGGCTTTGAGTCCTTCCCGTCCGTCAATGGCGGTTTCAACTATGTAATCTCCCTGTTTTTCAAGCTTTCTCTTGATCAGAAAACTCAGGTTGGTGTCATCTTCTACAATCAGCAGTCTAATCATAACTTGTCCTCCGTAATATCATACTGACGGCGTGACGGAAAGCCCAGGATGACTTCCGTAAACCGGCCCGTCTGGCTGTCTATCCTGACATAGCCGCCAAAGAATTTCATAAGTTGGTAGACATAATTCAGCCCTATTCCGTGACCGGAAATACCGACCGTGTTCTCTCCCCTTTCAAACTTGCGGAAAAGTCGCTTGGAAGCTTCCTTCGAGAAGCCGGAACCGTTATCCTTCAGACGCAGTTCCGTGATCTTTCCCCTGCTGACACTGCGGACGGAAATAATCACGCTCTCCCCGGAATACTTTATGGAATTGTCTATAAGGTTGTCTATTATTTCGGTAAGATAGAGGCGGTCGGCTATCAGCCACTTCTCCTGGGAAAGGTCGGCGGAGAATTCCACCTTTTTCTGGGCTGTAGGATAAAGGGCCTGAAGCTTTGATTTTACTCCAGAGAAAAAATCCTCAAGGTCTATCTTTTCATAGACAAATTTGAGCTTCTTGTTATCAACCTTAGCCACATTTATCACCTTCTCGCATATGCGGTTGAGATGGTTGCACTCATCATCCAGTATCTTCAACTGCTCAGCTGTCTCAGGATCCGATGCAATTGCCGGATTATCCTTGAAGTCCTCGGCGATTATCATGATAGAAGAAAGCGGAGTCTTCATATCGTGGATCATCGCGTAGGTATGGTCCTTCCTCAAGTTGTTGATGAAAGTGACCTTGCCCAGGGTATGGATCATTTTCCAAAGACACCATATGACAAACAAGGCAATAAGTAACGAGAAGATTATCAACATCTTCAGCGATGGCAGAATAGCGCTGTAAGGATTGGTTATCTCAGCAGCCACCCCTCTTGAAAGGTCCAGGGAAACAGGAACGGTGTGTGTGGTCAGGGAGGAGAATGTTGTCTTCTCCATAACCGGGTCGTTGAGGAAGTCGTCCGCCGTACGGAAGACAGTGGTGTCGTTCCTGGTTTCATAAACGCGGAAACTCAGATTCTGAAGATCCTTCTCCGCCAGGTTTTCCGCAAAAGCGGCACTTATGCTGTCCAGATTAATCTCGCTCCCGCTGATTTCCAGATAATCCCTTACACCCACCAGCGCTCCGGTGGTATCCAGCCTGACAAAGCGGGACAGGGATTCCTGCTCCACAGCATTGCGGAAACACTCGTCCACCGTCACGTAGAGGTTCTTCTCCAGAGAGTTGTATACCCTGACCAGAAGAACATACTGCAGTGGAAGCAGAGCCACTGCCGCAATTATCGCCAATATCTTGAAAGGCCACTTCATCCTATGCTTTATCTATAATCTCAGCGATGTTGTTTTTTATTTCTTCCCAGGTTTGGTCATCCATCTTCGTGCCGATTATCTCCACAACCTTTGAAGACACCAGAGAGCCTATCTTGCCACAAACATCAAGCGGAAGACCTCTGGAATATCCGTAGAGGAATCCGGCAGCAAACATGTCTCCGGCACCGGTAGCGTCCACAGCCTTGGCCTGGAACGGGGCTATCCTGTATTTTTCGTTTCCGCTCTTGACAAACGAACCCTGCGCCCCTATCTTGACAACCGCTATCTTGCAGACTCTGGCAAGTTCATCCAGGGCATCTTCAGGCGTCTTGCGGGTAAAGGATTTAGACTCGGACTCGTTGGCGAAAACAATATCCACGTAATTCTCGACTATCTCGTGGAGGAAATCGTAGTTGCTTTCCACCACATTGTAGCTGGCCAGGTCTATTGAAATGGTCATCCCGAGCTTCTTTCCAATCTCCATGGTACGTCTTACAAGATCGTGGTTCTGAACAAGATATCCCTCCAGGTGAAGAATGTCATAGCCGTCAAAAAAGTCTTCTTTCAGATCTTCCGGCCCCTGTTCCAGGGTGGCACCCATGAAATTGGCAAACGTACGCTCAGCGTTTGGCGGGGTTATGAACACCATAGACCTTCCGCTACTTTGGGTTCCGTGAAGGAGGATGGAAGAAATTCCTATCCGCTCCTGACCTTCCTTGAATTTTAGGCCCAGTTCGTCATCTCCCACCTTGCCTATAAAGGCACTTTCCAATCCCAGAACCGCACAACCTGTAATCGTATTGGCGGCACTTCCGCCCGGCATAGTCTGTATCTTCCTGTCTTTTATTTCATTCCAGATTGTGGAAGCCATTTCTGCATCCACCCAACTCATACTTCCTACAGGAAGCCTGTATTTCTTGAGAATAGAATCATCCTCCATCACGGCAAGGATGTCCGTCAAAGCGTTGCCTATTCCTATGATCGATTTCATCGCGATTCAATATTTGCTTGTTTACAAAGGTATCATTTATTTTGCGTAAATTTGTTTTGGCGATAAAAAGAATTATGCAGCAAGATAAATCCAAAAGGTTCTCCGCAAAAAACATCATACAATATGTGCTGATGCTCGCCCTTGCCTGCGTGCTGCTCTACTACAGTTTCAAAGGCATAAGCTGGGGTGAATTCGTCAATTCTCTCTCCGACTGCAAGTGGGAATGGATTCTCCTGGCCATCTTTGTAGGCTTCGTGGAATTTTCCATCAGGGGCTACAGATGGAAGATGATGCTCTCGCAGATAGATCCCGAGTCTTCCTTCTGGCCTTCATACCACGGAGTGACTATCGGTAACCTGGCAAATTTCGCATTCCCGAGAGTGGGAGAAGTCATCCGCTGCGGAGTGGTCTCAACCCTGAAGAAAAACACCACCTTCGAGGGTGCGGTGGGAACGGTTGTGGCCGAAAGGGCCTGGGACCTTATCTGCCTGATTACTATCACGGTAGTTTTTGCCGCCTTGTGCTGGAACGAGTTCGGGGAGTTCTTCCGCAACAATATGATGGACCCGGCTTCAGGAAAATTCACGACTTCATCGCTGATTGTCATTTTCTCGGTGATTGCCGCCATAGTTCTGGCTTTTGTCCTGACATATGTCTTCAGAGACAGGCTTTCAAAGACCAAGGCGGGAAAGAAGGTTGTGGGCTTTCTGTCCAATATGTGGAAGGGAATGAAGGCTGCCTTCAAGATGAAGCATAAATGGCTTTTCTTCCTCCTGACAATTCTGCTGTGGGGTTCTTTCTTCCTGACTAGCCTTTTCACCATCAAGGCTTTCCCGGTTCTTGCCGGGCTGGGATGGAAAGACGCCCTCTTCCTTATGGTTGTGGGTAGCCTGGGATGGGTCGTTCCGGTCCAGGGGGGCATCGGAGCCTACCATTTCATTATGGCGCTGGCAGCCTCCCAGATTTATGCCGTGCCGTGGAACGACGGAGTGGTGTTCGCAACCATAAGCCATGAATCCCAGGCGGTTTCAATGATACTGACCGGTGTCATATCGCTGATAATCTATACCGTTCTGAAAAGAAAAATCCAACCGAAATGAACATATATTTCAGAGTAAGAGTCAACACCAAACCCGGCGAGGAAGTCTTCATAACAGGCTCCTCCCCCCTTCTTGGAAACTATTATCCCGACAATGCGTTCAAGATGGAAGACGCCGGGAAGAATCCGGCGGGAGAAACTCTCTGGGAGGCCAGGCTAGTGTTCGACTCTCTGAAAGAAAGGGTACTGTTCTACAAGTATTTTGTCAAAAGCCCAGACGGGGTAATCACTTACGAGGTTGGAGGCGGAAGGCGAATCGCCCTTAACTCGGCCACCGCCAAAATCGAGAGCATAGACCACTGGCAGGAATATACCGAGGAGGCTCCTTTCCTGACCGACCCTTTCGCCCACGTTTTCTACGGCTCCACCTACAGCCCTTACACCCAGACTCACAACGAGAACTACGAGCTTATAATCAGGGCCGTTGTCCCTAATGTCCCGAAAGACTGCAGGATAGTTCTTTGCGGAGAGGGCAAGAGACTTGGGAACTGGAAGCCGGAACACGGGGTGAAAATGGCCAGGCTGAAAGGCCTCAAGTGGATAGCAAGTTTCTCGACCGAAGGCCTTGAAGGCCAGACTTGGAAATACAAGCTGGCAATGGTCAACACAAAGACCGGGGAATCCGTCTTTGAAACCCTTCCTGAAGACAGGGAAAGGGAGTTTCTGATTCCAAAAATCGGGAAGAACGAAACTGTCATAAAGGAACACTCCCAGGTTAAGTTCCCGCCTACAAAAAGAAAGTTCGCCGGATGCACCGTTCCCGTATTCTCCATAAGGACAGAATCAAGCAGCGGATGCGGATGCATAGAAGACCTTAAAACCGTCATAGACTGGGCGAGGAAAACCGGAATAAAGGTAGTGGAAATCCTTCCCGTGAACGACACCGCGCATAATTTCAGCGGGGCTGATTCAGACCCTTACAGATGTATCACCTCCCTGGGTATCAACCCTTTGTATCTCTCTTTAAACCAACTGGGTCTCAGCGACAAACAGAAAGAAAAAGATGCTCGGAGGGAAATGAAATCCCTCAATCGCAGAGCAACCGTAGATTACGAAGACCTTTACTATTTCAAGAAAAAATATCTGGAAGACATCTTTGCCGAAAGGGGCAAGAAAGATGCCGCTCATCCAGACTTTTACAAGTTCCTGAATGAACACAAAGACTGGGCTTACGGCTATGCTTTATTCAGCGCCCTGAGAGATACCTACAAGACGGCAGACTTCACCCGGTGGGATTCTTTCAGCAAATATTCGGAAGACATCTGCCAGGCGTTCGGCAACCGGACCCTCAGCAAGACTTTCGCTGCCGCCCATTCTTTCCTGGGCAAATTCAAATGGGAATTCATCCAGCAGATCCACCAGAAGACACAGTTCTACATCTGGCTGCAGTTCCACCTGTTCCACCAGCTCAACGATGTAATTCTCTACGCCCATTCCAAGGGCATCGCCATCAAGGGTGAGCTCCAGATGAGAGTCCTCAAAAACAGTGTGGACACCTGGAAGTTCCCTCATCTTTTCAAGGGCGGGACAAAGGACGGTTATGCCATTTTCAACTGGAAGGCTCTAGAGGAGGAAAACTTCATGTGGTGGAAAAAAAGAATGAGGGTAATGAGCTGGTATCTCGATATCTACAGCATACGAGAAGAAGACGTCTGCACCAAGGAAGAAGAGCCTGTTTACAGGAAGATGATCCCTCAGCTTGTGGCAACTTCCAACATGATGGGATGGGGCAACGGCTGGGAGAGCCTGAGACTTCTGCCTGTAGCCAAGGCCGAGGAAAAGAAGCAGACTCCTTACCTGGGAGCCGTCTACTCTTCAACTCCTCAGTCAAAGACAATGAGAATGTGGCTGGGACAGCAGAAAAAGACTATCAGCTACACGTCCGAAGACAAGAAGCAGACTTTCTTCGACGCTACACAACAGGAGTGCATCGCGGAGACAGAAAACATCCTTAAAAAGGACAGTATGTTTGCCATGGTTTCCCGAGAGAATCAACGATCCGGAGGAAAAGGAGCAGGTATGGAAATACCGCATGCATATAAATGCAGAGAGCCTGCTTAGCGCAGACTCCCTGAACAGTCTTATTTGCAGGCTCGTCACCGATTCCGGCAGAGCCGAGTAATTACTTTTTGGCAGCATACTCTGCCGCAAGATTTACCAGATGCTTGAACAGCGGCAGGAAAGTGTTGTTTCCGGAGTACACGAATCCTTCCGGATGGAACTGAACGCCGAAAGACTTTCCGTCTGCACTCTCAATGGCCTCTATGATTCCGTCCGGAGCCTTTGCGGTTACCTTGTAGCCGGGAGCCACATTTCCGCAGGCCTGGTGATGGAAAGAATTAACAGCGATTTTCTCTGTTCCCAGAAGCTTGGCCACTAGAGAACCCTTGACGATATTTATCGTATGGCTGCCGTATGAACGAGGGGCGTTCTGGCGGTGCTGGATGGCATCAGGAACTTCTGAAGGTATATCCTGGATCATGTCTCCGCCCATAGCGATGTTAAGGCACTGGATGCCGCGGCAGATGCCGAATACCGGAATCCCCCTCTTGACAGCCTTGCGGATCAGGGTAAGGTCGTAAATGTCCCTGTCCGGAACAACCTCTCCAAGGAAGCGGCTAGGCTCCTCGCCGAAAAGCAGTGCCCCTACATCCTCTCCACCGGTCATAAGCAGACCGTCTATGCGGTCAAGATACTCGTCTATCTCCTTTTCGTTTGTAGTGATCGGGATTATAAAAGGAATGCCTCCTGCCTTCCTTACACTTTTGACGTAAGTCATTCCCACCTCGACGGTGGTTCCGTCTATCGAGCAGGATATTCCAATCACCGGCTTTTTCTGAGTCTGAGCGACAACCGGAATGCAAAGCAGCAGTGCCGCAAGCAGCATTATTGAAGTGAAAAATCTTTTCATATCTCTATTCTTTTATTTTCTGGTCCAACCTCCGAAGGCCTTCTCCTCGCCTTCTCCGAATTCCTGGTCAAATCCGGTTACCTTGCCGTCTTCCATTCTGAAAGTCAGCTCAAAGCCGTGTCCGTCGCTGCGGAAGACATAAGTGCATCCGCTCTTGTGCTTGAGTTCTTTCTTCCACTCCTTCCTGTCAGCAAACTTTACAGGAATGCGGTAAAGTTTTCCCTTCTCGTATGTGATGATGATGTCTCCGAACGGAGCTTCCTTGGTGTAGGTTCCGGCAAAAATGCTCTTGTCGGCAACTTCCGGAAGAACCTCAGGTTTCGGCTTTGCATTCTGCTCGGCGATGGCCTTGTCTCTGGATGTAGTGTAGTCTTTCCAGTACTCGGCGCTGTAGTCCCTAAGAGGCTCCTTGGCTCCACGCACAAGGTCAATCACCCTTCTCATAATCGCATATCTCGGATTTGCTCCAACCTCGCAGTTGAGCAGCACGCATCCGGCCAGTTTCAGTTCAGGAACATAGTAGCAGATGGCTGTAACTCCCCAGGAAGTTCCCGTGTGGAAGTAAAGCTTGTAGTCGTGGTTCTGCTCTATGAACCAGCACATTCCGTAAAGTCTCATCATCGATGAATCCTGGCTTACAACTGTATATCCGCGGTGGAGAGGAAGCATTGCCCTTCTCGGCATGACCACGGTTGTATCCACAACGTTTCCTTCCTTGTCGCGATTGACAATATAACCGTTGTTGCAGTGGAACTGGGCGTACCTGATCAGGTCTTCCACATTGGAAACAAGGCTGCCGGCCGGACCGATCACGGTCAGCCAGTTGAGAGCCTGCTCGTCTCCGTAGAGAGGAAGCACTGCAACCTTTCCGCCTCCTGCATAGGTGTAGTCGTGAGGGGTAACCACATCCTTTGCCGCTGCAAAGCCGTCTGCATTCATTGTTGAAGATTTCATTCCCAGAGGCTTGAACACTCTTTCACGTACATTGTCTTCCCAGCTCTTGCCGGTGTATTTCTCTATCAGCTTAGAGCATACAACAAATGTTATGTTGTTGTAGTCATAACCGCTGCGGAAGCTGAATCCAGGTTTCAGGAAGCCCAGAAGCTTGTAGGTGTCTTCCCTGTCGTAGCCCAGGTTTCCGAAGTAGGTTCCGGCTTCATCCACAAGGCCGGTAGAGTGCAGAAGGGCGTCTCTAACGAGCATGTTGTTAGAAACATAAGGGTTGTCCTTGAACATCTCGAAGTCAGGCAGCAGCTTCTTTACGGTATCTGTCCACTTGAACTTGCCCTCGTTAACCAGCTGAGCCATCACCGTTGCCGTAAAGGACTTTGACACAGAGGCTATCTGGAACATGGAAGATGTCTTTACCAGATCTCCCGGCTTGTTTACAACAGGCTTGACTCCGGCCTGGGTAAACTTGCACTCATCGTACTTTACTCCGGCAAAGCCCACTCCGTCCGCAGGCCTGAGTTCCTTCACTCCGTAAGCCTTCATGAAGACAACCTTGTTGTCGACCGACACGGCAACGGATGCTCCCGGAATCTGCCAGGTTTCCATAACCTGTTTTACGTAGTCGTCAACCTTGTTTGCAAAATCAGAGTCCTGTGCGGAAAGTGGAGCTATAAGGCCCAGCACTATCGCTGAGAAAAGAAATAATCGTTTCATAAAGATTGCATTTTTGCTTTTCACAAATATAACCATTTTACGTTATATTTGTCTTGAGAAGATAATAGTTATGGCAAAGGTCAAGAAAGCGTATTTCTGCAACAACTGCGGTTATGAGAGTCCAAAATGGCTGGGGCAGTGCCCTTCCTGCGGACAGTGGAACACTATGGTGGAGGAGGTTGTAAGCCGTTCCGAGGGAGGCCCTTCCAAAAGTTATGCGGCTCCGGGAGTCAACGCCAAGCCCCAGAGGCTGGCTGAAATAGAGGCCGACGGAGGCGAGGAAAGGATTTCTTTCGGTTCTCTGGGCGAGCTGGACCGTGTCCTTGGCGGAGGTATGGTTAAAGGCTCACTGGTTCTGGTCGGAGGAGAGCCAGGCATCGGAAAATCCACCCTCAGCCTGCAGATTCCGCTTTCCAATCCTAACCTTAAAACTCTCTATGTATCAGGCGAGGAGAGCGCCCGCCAGATAAAGATGAGGGCTGAAAGGCTGGGGGGTATCCACGACGGCTGCTACATTCTTCCTGAAACATCCCTTGACAATATCTTAGACCAGGCAAAGGCCATAAAGCCTGAGCTGATGATCATAGATTCCATCCAGACCATCTTCTCCACGGCTGTGGAATCTTCTGCCGGAAGCGTTTCCCAGGTGAAGGAGTGTGCCGTTTCCCTTCTCAGGTTTGCCAAGGAGACCAACACCCCCGTAATAATCATCGGCCACATCACCAAGGACGGCACCATTGCCGGCCCAAAGGTTCTGGAGCATATCGTGGATGTCGTTCTCCAGTTCGAGGGAGACACCAGGCATTCCTTCCGTATCCTAAGAAGCATTAAAAACCGTTTCGGGGCATCTGCCGAACTTGCTGTATACGAGATGACAGGAACAGGTCTCAGAGAAGTCCTCAACCCTAGCGAGATGTTCATCTCCACCCACGAGGAAACCCTCAGCGGCAGCGCCGTTGCCGCCATGCTGGACGGCACCCGTCCGTTCCTTATCGAGGTGCAGGCACTTGTTTCAACAGCCGCATATGGTACTCCTCAGCGTTCCGCCACAGGCTTTGATGTCAGAAGGCTGAATATGCTTCTTGCCGTCCTGGAAAAGAGAGTCGGCTTCAAGATCGGGGCGAAGGACGTTTTCCTCAACATCGCCGGAGGCATCAAGGTCGCCGACCCGGCCTGTGACCTTGCCATCATTATGAGCATCCTTTCTTCCAACTTCGATGTTGCCGTAAGCCAGAAATACACCTTTGCGGCAGAAGTGGGCCTGAGCGGAGAAATCCGCCCTGTTTCCCAGATAGAAAGAAGAATCGCCGAGGCTGAAAAACTCGGCTTTGAGAGAATCTACATCTCATCCTACAGCCAGAAAGAAGAAAAGCAGCACAAGAAGATCAAGGTCATCCGTGCCTCTTCAATCCCTCAAATCGTCCGCGATATCTTTCAGGAATAACTGGCTTTTGCAAAGCGGCGGCGGCCGGAAAGGTCTTCCAGGATGCTTATATTCTGGAAGTTTTTCTTTTTCAGCATCTGCTCAATCTCATCAGCGAACAGAGGATTGATTTCAAAGTAGAGAAGGCCGCCTGGCGCGAGGAGTTCTCTGGCCATCTCGGCGATTTTATCGTAGAACAGTATCGGATTTCTGTCAGGAACAAAAAGGGCTTCTTTAGGTTCAAAGTCCAGCACGTTTTTGTGCATTTGCTCCTTTTCCTTCTCCGCGATATAAGGCGGGTTGGAAACTATCACATCAAGCTTGCCGATGAACGATTTCAGGGCAAGGAAATCACCTTTCAACACATCATATTTGAAGAACATCGGCCAGCGGCTGGAGTAAAGCAATTTCTGGCTTTTGGCGTATTGAAGGGCTGTGTCTGAAATGTCGCAGGCGTAGGTTTCAAGAGTAATGGTTTCCGAGAGCCTTTTATGGAGAGTCCAGGCGATGCATCCGCTGCCGGTGCATATGTCGAATATCTTGTACGGAGCAATGTTCGGGCGCTTTTCCTGGCATTTAAAATCGTTGAGTATGAGATTGACAAGTTCTTCTGTCTCGGGTCTTGGAATGAGGACTCCGGGTCCGACCTTGAAGTTTTCTCCGCAGAAATACTCAAAGCCGGCAATATACTGGACCGGTTCACCGGAAGCCAGACGCTCAATGACATCAGAAGGGTTCAAAGCGGCAGGAATCACTTCTTCCGGATATGTGAGCTGGTGAGTGCGGGAGATGTTGAAAATGTCTTCGAGAGCTCTGGATGCAAGAGAGGCCGCTTCCTCTTTGCCATAGAGCGGAAGCAGCCTTCTTTTGCAATCATCTATGAACTCTCTGACTGTCATCCAAGTCTCTTGAGCTGGACGGTGAAGTGACGCATCAGAGGAGCCTCCCATTCGATGGCAACACCTCTTGTGATGGTCTTGCGCCTGTCGTAAACGTTCTTCAGGGCAGCGGCAATCACCTTCATGTGGTTGTCGGTGTAAACCCTTCTTGGAATGGCCATGCGGAGAAGGTCCAGGCCGCCAAAGCGGTTCTGCCTGGTTACAGGGTCACGGTCTGCAAGCATGTAGCCGATCTCGCAGGCGCGGATACCGGCCTCGAGGTAAAGCTCGCAGGTAAGTGTCTGGGCAGGGAACTCTTCCTTAGGGACATCGGTGAGCACCTTGTCTGCATCCACGAAGATGGCGTGTCCGCCGGCAGGTCTCTGGTAAGGAATGCCGTACTCGTCGAGCAGGCTTGCAAGATACTGGACCTGATGGATACGGGTATGCAGCATGTCGAACTCGGTGTTCTCATCAAGACCCTGGGCCAGGGCGTTGAGGTCCCTTCCGTTCATTCCGCCGTAGGTAACATAGCCTTCGAAAGGAATGCAGAAGAGCTTTGCTCCCTCGTACCATTCCTTTTTCCTTGTGCCGATGAAGCCACCCATATTCACCACGCCGTCTTTCTTGGCGCTCATTGTCATTGCATCGGCGTCAGTGTACATCTCAAGGGCGATTTCCTTTATGGTCTTGTCTGCATAGCCTTCCTCCCTTGTCTTGATGAAGTAGGCGTTCTCGGCAAAGCGGGCGGAGTCCATCACTACAGGCACCCCATACTTGTGGCACAGTGCGCAGGTCTCCTTGATATTCTTCATCGATACAGGCTGTCCGCCAACGGTGTTGTTGGTGACGGTGAGTACCATGAAAGGCACGTTGCCCTTGTTCTCGACGAGCACTTTCTCAAGCTTTTCCAGAGAAACATTGCCCTTGAAAGGAACCTCTTTCTGGGTGTCCTTGGCATCGTCTGTGGTCACGTCGATAGCCTTGGCGTGGCGGCTCTCGATATGACCCTTGGTGGTGTCGAAATGGGCGTTACCCGGGATTACGTTGCCCTCTTTTACCAGATAGGAGAAGAGTACGTTTTCGGCAGCTCTTCCCTGGTGGGTAGGGATGAAATACGGCATGCCGAAAATCTTCTTTGCCATAGCCTCGAACTTGTAGAACGAGGTGGCTCCGGCATAGCTCTCGTCGCCGAGCATGAGTTCAGACCACTGGCGGTCGCTCATGGCGCCTGTTCCGCTGTCGGTCAGAAGGTCTATGTAAACCTGTTCTGCCTTTAACTGAAATACATTGTAATGAGCCTCGGCCAGCCACTTTTTCCTCTCCTCGAGAGTAGAGCGGCGGAGGGGCTCAACCATTTTTATTTTCCAAGATTCTGCAAAAGGTAGTTCCATATATTTTGATTCGTTAGTGTTTTCTATCTCGGAACGAAGGCCTCTTCTATCAGGCTGGATATGAAGTCCTTGATATCTATTCCGGCAGTCCTGAGCATATTGGGCACGAGGCTCATCTCGGTCATTCCCGGAACGGTGTTGGTTTCAAGGAAGTAGATGTCTTGGTTTTCTGTCACGATGTAGTCCATCCTGACTATACCGCGACATCCCATATAGGAATAGATTCTCTCGGTAAGATTCTGGATCTGCGCACTCAGGGCTGGAGTTATCCTGGCCGGACAGATTTCCTGGCTTTCTCCCAGATACTTGGCCTCGTAGTCGAAAAATTCCCTTTCGGTAATGATTTCGGTGACCGGAAGGGCTGTTATCTTTCCGTTGAACATAAACACTCCACAGGTCATCTCCCTGCCGCTTACAGCAGCCTCTGCCAGTATGGTGCCGCACTCGGTGAAAGCCTTGTCAATGGCGGCCTGAAGCTCGTCTTCTGTCTTGACCTTGGTCACTCCGAAGCTGCTGCCTCCTACTGTCGGCTTTACGAACATAGGAAGGCCTACCTGACGTACAATCTCCCGGAGCGAATAAGGCCTGTTCTTGCTGATGAAAATGTCGTCCGCCATCTTCACTCCGGCAAAGTCCAGGAACCTCTTGCAACTGTGCTTGTCGAAAGTGATCGCGGAGACAAAGGAAGAACAGGAGGTGAATGGCACTTTCTGCATTTCCAGATAACCTTGCAGAAGGCCGTTCTCTCCCGGAGTTCCGTGGATCATAATCAAAGCGGCATCAGGAGTTATTTTCCTTTCCTCAGCGATGAATGAAAAACCATTCTTGTCTACAGTGTGTGCCCCGCTATGCGCCAATACAGTTTCAACGGTCTGATTTTCCGGAGAAAGCACAAACCAATCTGTCCCTTCTATGAAGACAATGAAAGGGTTGTATTTCTGACGGTCGATGTGCTTGAGGGTATTAAGGGCGGAAAGGACGCTAACTTCCCTTTCAGAGGAGTCACCGCCGCAAAAAACTGCTATTGTTTTCATCTTAGTTCTCTTCTATGAAGTTGTCAGCATCCACGTCAGGATCCGTTGTGCTGTGTGTCGGTATGCAGTCTATACTGTAGCCCTGAGGCTTGGCGAAATGATCATCGATGCTGATCGGGATTGAAGGATCTGCCAGGACATTCTTCATCATCAGCGCCCATATAGGAAGGGCCACGCTGGCTCCCTGTCCCATACCGGTCCAGCGGAAGTGAACCTGACGGTCTTCAGCGCCAACCCAAACGCCCACGGTAAGTCTAGGAACATAGCCTATGAACCAACCATCCGAGTTGTCATTGGTGGTTCCTGTCTTGCCCGCAATCTCACCACCCTGGATATAGCGGCGGATTCTGGCTCCGGTACCGGCGTCAACGACACTTCGCATCATTCCGATCATGGTATAGGCCGTGCTGGCTCCGATGGCTTCTCTCTTGCGGGAAGCAAAATTGGTGAGAACCCTGCCGTTCTTGTCCTCAATCCTGAGAACATATACAGGATCCACGTAAACGCCCATGCCAGGGAAGGTGTTGTATGCACTTACCATCTGGTAAACAGGAACATCCGCACTACCCACACAGAGAGAGTGAACCGGTTCCAGATAGCATTTGAGGCCCATGTTGTGTGCCATCTGGACGAGGGCTTCAGGTCCGAATTGTTTCATCAGATATGCAGAAACGTTGTTGTTGGAAGTGGTGATTCCCCACTTCAGGGTTACGGTTGCACCGTTGCCACCTCCCTTAGGCGTCCAAACGTTGTTTCCTATGACGAAAGACTGCGGAAGGTTCACGGTCACGTCGCAAGGAGTGAAACCTTCCTGCATGGCAAGGGTGTAGAGGAAAGGCTTGAATGTGGATCCCACCTGCCTCTGTCCCTGCATGACCTGGTCGTACTTGAAATAGTTGTAATTAGCTCCTCCAACATAAGCCCTGACATATCCGGTTTCAGGTTCCATTGCCATAAGGCCGGTTCTCAGGAAAGACTTGAAATAACGGATACTGTCGTCCGGAGTCATCAAAGTATCTATATAACCCTTATCGTTCCAGGCAAATACCCTCATTTTGGTCTTTTCCGTGAAACTCTTTTCTATCTCTGATTCGCTGAAACCAGCCTCTTTCATATTCTTGTAACGGTCGCTCCATCGGCGGGCGCGGTTCATGAGGGTCTCTATCACACTCTCGGGAGTATTGTCCGCAAACGGAAAGTTCTTGCGGTACTTGAGATCGTCGTTGAACAACGGCTGGAGATACTTCAGGTGCTCCACCGCAGCCTGCTCGGCATAGCGCTGCATCTTGGCGTTGATAGGAGTTATAATCTTGAGGCCGTCTTTCTCAAGTACATATTTCTCCCCGTCGGGTTTGAAGTTCTTGTTCAGCCATCCGTACAAAGGATTTTCCTTCCAGTTTATGGAGTCCTGCTGATAGTCGTAGTAGTTTGAATATGAGGAACGTTTCGGCTCGGTAGCGCTCATTATCCTCTTGAGCATATCCCTGAAGTAAGGGGCCTGACCGTTGGAAACGTCTATGTCTTTCCTGGAAGCCAGCACGATAGGAATCTGGACGATACTGTCATACTGTGCGTCTGTCAGATAGCCGTACTTGTTCATCTGCTTGAGCACGTGATTACGCCTCTGCAGGGAAAGCTCAGGGTTGCGGACAGGATTATACTTTGTCGGCTTGTTCACCATACCTACCAGCAGTGCTGCTTCCTCTACGGTAAGATCTTTCGGAAGCTTGCCGAAGAATGTGGATGAAGCGCTCTTTATTCCGTACGCGTTCCTTCCAAAGAACACCGCGTCCAGATACATGCTCATTATTTCTTCCTTGGTATAGCTCCTCTCCAGCTTGACCGCAGTTATCCACTCCTTCAGTTTGGTGGCTATCAGTTTCAGTTTCCCACGGCCTTCCCCTCTTGGGAAAAGACTCTTCGCCAGCTGCTGGCTCAAGGTACTTCCGCCGCCGCCTTCAGCGCGGTTGCCAAGGGCGATACTCTTTACGGCAACCCTTATAAGACTCTTCCCGTCTATTCCGCTATGCTCATAGAATCTCGCGTCTTCCGTGGCCACGAGCGCATCCTTAAGATTCTGCGACAGTTCTTCATAGTTGGAATAAGACCTGTTCTCAACGTGATAAGTGTTGAGGAGGGTTCCGTCATCGGCGATAATCTGGGTGGCCAGGTTACTCTGTGGGTCTTCCAGCTCCTCGAAAGAAGGAATATCCGCGAATATCCAGACTGCAAGCAAAGCGAGCAACACCAGGATAATCGGACTGAAAACTATGAGCCACAGCCACTTAAGAAACCGTTTCCTATTTTTGACTTTCATTTTTCAAACAATTGTAAAAACAAAAATACAAATAAAAATTTGGAATAAACGGGAGTTAATGATTTACTTTGCACCTCTTAATAAAACAAACGAAGGGAATATGGGAGAGAAACTAGTCATTGTAGAGTCTCCGGCCAAGGCCAAGACTATAGAGAAATTTCTGGGAAAGGGTTATACCGTAAAATCAAGCTTCGGACACATATGCGATTTGCCCAAGACAGCACTTGGCATAGACATAGAACACGGATTCAAGCCTGCCTATCAGGTTCCGGCAGACAAGAAAAAGGTCGTTTCCGAACTCAAGGCTCTGGCAGACAAGGCTGAAATTGTCTATCTGGCAAGCGATGAGGACCGTGAGGGAGAGGCCATAGCGTGGCATCTTCAGAACCGTCTGGGACTCAAGCCGGAAAACACCCACAGGATAGTTTTCCACGAAATAACCAAGAACGCCATACTTGACGCAGTACAGAATCCGCGCTCCGTGGACGAGAACCTGGTTAACGCCCAGCAGGCAAGAAGGGTCCTGGACCGCATCGTAGGATTTGAACTTTCCCCGGTACTTTGGAGAAAAGTAGGAAAGGGTCTTTCCGCAGGAAGGGTCCAGAGCGTGGCCGTAAGGCTTATCGTAGACAGGGAAAAGGAAATCCAGAATTTCTCTTCCGCCCCTTATTATAAGGTTACCGGTGTTTTCCATCCCGATACCGCTGCCGGCAAGGTAAAGCTGAGCGCAACTCTCGACGGAAAATTCTCCACCAAGGAAGAGGCAATGGCTTTCCTCCAGAAGTGCAACTCCGGCTGCAGATTCTCCATCGAATCCATAGAGAAGAAACAGGCTTTCAGATATCCTGCTCCTCCTTTCACCACATCATCCCTGCAGCAGGAAGCAAGCCGTAAGCTCGGCTTCTCCGTATCGCAGACGATGAGAGTAGCCCAGGCTCTTTACGAGAGCGGAAAGATTACTTATATGAGAACAGACTCCACCAACCTTTCCTCTCTGGCAATCAACACAATAAAGCAGGCTATTACTGAAAGCTACGGAGAGAGCTACTCCAAGGTCCGCCAGTTCCATACTCACGCCAAGGGAGCCCAGGAAGCACACGAGGCCATCCGTCCTACATACGCTTCAGACAGGACAATCGAAGGCACGCCGGCAGAGAAGAAACTCTATGACCTTATCTGGAAAAGAGCCGTCGCCTCACAGATGGCTGACGCCAAGGTGGAGAGAACCACAATCACGATTTCTTCAGACAAGTTTGCAGAGAGATTCATCTGCGAGGGAGAACAGATCCTCTTTGACGGATTCCTGAAACTTTATATCGAAGGCCGCGATGACGAGCCGGAAGAAGAGACTCTCAGCCAGCTCATTCCGGATCTTGTCCAGGGACAGGGAATGGATGCCCTCACTATCGAGGCGATGCAGAAATTCGCACCTAAGCCTCCGCGCTATTCAGAGGCTACCCTGGTTAAGAAAATGGAGGAACTCGGCATCGGAAGACCTAGTACCTACGCCCCTACCATCACCACCATCACAAGCAAGAGAGGCTATGTGGTAAAGGACTCCAGACCTGGCGTCAAGAGACAGGCCGTGAAGATAACCCTCGACAACCCTTCACACTCCGCCCAGGGCGGGACAATTACGGAATCCGTCGTTACGGAAACCGTGGGAGCCGAGAAGAACAAGCTCTTCCCTCAGGATATGGGAACCGTCGTAACCCATTATCTGGAAGACAATTTCAAAGACATAATGGACTACGGTTTCACCGCCAGGATCGAGGAAGATTTCGACCGCATCGCTGAGGGAAAACTCGGATGGACCAACCTTATTTCCTCCTTCTATTCTCCATTCCACAATACCGTTCAGGCACAGAACCAGGAGAAGACCCACGTCACTGCGGAAAGGATTCTCGGCAATGACCCTAAGGACGGAAAGCCTGTTTCGGTAAGGCTCGGCAAGTTCGGACCTCTGGCGCAGAAAGGAACTTCGGATGACCCGGCAAAGCAGTTCGCGTCGCTGAGGAAAGACCAGTCCATTGAGACCATCACACTAGAAGAAGCACTTAAACTGTTTGAGCTTCCGAGAGTGGTGGGCACCCTTGACGGAAAGGAAGTTACCGCCGCTATCGGAAGATTCGGGGCATATGTCAAGTGGGACGGAAAATTCGTTTCCCTGGCAAAGGGACAGGATCCGTATACAATAGACATCGATCAGGCAAAGCAGCTAATCCAGGCAAAGGAGCAGGCTGCCGAGAAGAGTCTGATCAAGGAATTCTCCGACCAGGATATCCAGGTTCTGAACGGAAGGTACGGACCTTATATCAAGCACAAGGGAAACAACTACAAGATCCCTAGGGGAAAAGGAGCCAAACCGGCTGCCGACCTCACCCTGGAAGACTGCAAGGCTCTGATAGAAAACGCCAAGACAAAGAAATAGCACGTTATGGTAAAGAATCCGGTAAAAGACTCTTACAAAAAGCTTTACGCCCTTTCCAAAGGAATGGAAAGATGCGTGGTTTCTACCCTTGAGGAATTTGTTTCAACCGCCGCTTCAAAAAAGAAGGCCAAGGACCAGGTTGATATTGTTGTATGCGGAGAGCGGTTCCCGGATATACCGTCCTTGCGTCTTGGAAGGAATTTTTCTTCCGCCCTCATCTCTTCCGGAGAAGACCTCCCGGTTGAGCTTATCAGCGCCATCAAGAAACAGAAGATTTTCTCCGCGATCGGATTGCAGAAATATCTTTTTATGCCGGAGCTGGATATCGCGATGAGCAGCTGCGGGTTCGAGACCCTCAACCTCGGAGCTCTCAGAGACGATATGACCGCCTGTGAACCTCTGCTCCGCAATGTTAAATACGTGTTCCTGGACATGAATTGCATCAAACATGCGGATTATCCATGGGACGGCAACACAAACCCTAACGGATTCTATTCCAATGAAATCTGTCAGGTTGCCAGATACATAGGCTTTTCATGCGACCTCAAGGCCGTATTCCTGTATGGGATTCCGGAAAAGAAATGTCCGAAAGTTTGCGCCAATATGGCCGCACAGACAGCCTGGCATATTGCGGATGCTGTCGCAAACAACATTGTGGAAGATCCTGCCGCCGAGAAGAAGAAGGGCAAGCTTTCATCACAATTTGAACACAGAATCGTGGACTTTATGTCCCACGGAGATACTCTTACTTTCATAAACAGCAGTGTTACAGGAAGATGGTGGATGGAGGTCCCGGTTGTAAAAAAGAACACCACAGAACTTGTCCCTTGCTCGGTATCAGACTACCGTGCCGCCACGGAGTCCCAGGTGCCAATCCGGTGGCTGTTTTATTACAACAAGTTTAACACCCTGTAACATTTCTTAATTTATTTTGCTGTTTTTGTTCAAAAATTGTATTTTTGCAATATAGAGTTGGAAAAACAATTAATTTGAACAATATGGCAAAGTACCAAATCGACGAAACCGACCAGAAAATTCTCTCCGCCCTGGTCAAAAACGCAAGAACCCCGTTCTTGGAAATAGCCCGCGAATGCGGCGTGTCCGGAGCTGCTATACATCAGAGGTTTAAGAAAATGGAATCTCTGGGCATCATTACCGGATCCCGCCTGCTCGTAAAGCCGGCCACCCTTGGTCTTGACGTTTGCGCTTTCGTGGAGGTTAACCTCTCTCCGGTTAACAAGTATCCTGAGGTTATCGATGCCCTTAGAAAGATTCCTGAGGTTGTCGAGTGTCATTTCGTAACAGGAAGGCACACTCTGCTTCTGAAGATGTATTGCTTCAACCACGACCACCTGCTGGACATCCTGATCAACACCATCCAGAACATTCCTAGCGTACAGGATACCGAAACCCTCGTTTCACTGGATCAGGCCATCGAACGTCAGGTATGGGTGAAAGACCATCCTGAAGAGAAGGGATATCACCGCAAAGAAAAGAAGTCCTCCAGGAAGAAGGCTTAAACAGAAGAAAGAAGACGGGTGGCAAAAGCCAGATCCTCCGGATTTGTGATTTTGATGTTTGACCGGCTTCCTTCTATCGTATCGAAACTGTAACCGCTACTCTCCATTACGCTCGCATCATCTGTGAACGATGGGGAGTACGGTTTTTTATATGCAAGCTTAAGGCGGGTGGAATCAAAAACCTGCGGGGTCTGGACCAGAAGATAATCCTCCCTGGTCACCGGATTGGTACCGACAACCTCTCCGCTTTCCGAATATTTTTTCCGGCGCATGGATTCAACGATGTTCAGAACGGGGATAACCCCTGAACATTCGTCTGTCAGCGGATAAGTCAGCAGACGGTTCAGCAAATCCTGAGGGACAATCGGACGAACCCCATCGTGGACCGCAACAACAGCCCCGTCCGGAATGGTTTCCAAGGCAGCCCTTACCGAGTGGAAGCGGGTAAGGCCTCCTGCAACGATGGCGTGAGGAACCGTAGATCCGCTCCTGTTATAGGTCTCTTTCCACTCCTCGATGTGGGAAGAAGGGAGAACCAGTACTATTTTCACCGGCACGTCCAACCCGGAGAAAAGCTCCAGCGTCCTCAAAAGTATGGGTTTACCGTCAAGTTCCAGAAACTGTTTGGGCACTCTGGCCTTCATTCTTTTCCCGACCCCTCCGGCTGTGATTACCGCATAGTATTCCATTTGCATATTTTTAACAAGACAAAATTATAAAAATTGGGGCGATTTTTCTTAAATTTGTGGTTAGCCAAAAAGTCTCGAATCGTGAAACAGATCAAGAAAGCCCTTATATCCGTTTATAACAAGGACGGAATCATTGAGATAGCATCGTTGCTCCATAAGGAAGGCGTGGAAATCCTGTCCACGGGAGGCACTGCTTCCTTCCTGGAAGAGGGCGGGATTCCCGTTTCGAAAGTGGAGGACCTGACACATTACCCATCCATACTTGGTGGCCGTGTCAAGACTCTCCATCCTGCGGTTTTCGGAGGAATTCTGGGTCGCAGGGACAACCCTTCCGACCAGGAAGAGTTTTCAAGATTTTCAATTGAGCCCATAGACCTCGTGATTGTGGATCTCTATCCGTTTGAGGAATATGTGGCAAAGGGCGCTTCCCCGGAAGAGATAATCGAGAAGATAGACATCGGCGGAATATCCCTTATCAGGGCTGCGGCAAAGAATTTCAACGACGTGGTCATCGTGCCATCCAAAGCCCAGTACGGATATCTGATGGATTTGCTCAAGCAGCAAGGAAACTACACAAACCTTGAGCAGAGAAAATATCTTGCTGGAGAAGCTTTCGGAGTATCCGCTTCTTACGACAGCGCCATCTCAGGCTGGTTCAACTCCACTCCTCTGCGATACGGGGAGAATCCTCACCAGAAAGGGGTTTTCCTGGGAAAGAAAGAATTTCTGCCTCAGCAGATCCACGGCAAGGAACTTTCCTACAACAACCTTCTGGATGTGGAGGCAGCCATTGAATTGATCAGCGATTTTACCGAGACCACAATCGCTATCATAAAGCACAACAACGCCTGCGGATGCGCAAGCGCAAACACCCCTCTCGAAGCCTGGCGAAAAGCTCTCGCCGGAGATCCGGTTTCCGCTTTCGGTGGCATTATAGTGACAAACGTCCCTGTGGAAAAGGATGTCGCCGAGGAAATGAACAAGCTTTTCTTCGAAGTGGTGATCGCCCCTTCCTACAGCGACGAGGCTCTGGAAATCCTGAAGTCCAAGAAAAACCGCATTATTCTGATAAACAAAGGCGTAAAGCTTCCTTCCAAAAAATTCCGCAGTTTGCTGGGAGGGGTTCTTCAGCAGGAAAGGGACACATACACCGAGACCCCTGCAGACCTTAGGCAGGTAACCCTCCAGGCTCCGGATGAAGACAAGATCGAGGATCTTCTGTTTGCCAACAAACTGGTTAAGCACTCCAAGTCCAACGCCATAGTTTTGGCAAAGGGCAAGCAGCTAATAGCCAGCGGAGTAGGTCAGACATCCAGGGTTGACGCCCTCAAGCAAGCCATACAGAAAGCCCACAGTTTCGGCTTCAGCACAGAAGGGGCGGTAATGGCTTCCGACGCATTCTTCCCGTTCAAGGATTGTGTCGAGATAGCATTCGAGAACGGTATCAGAACGGTGATCCAGCCGGGCGGATCAATCCGTGACAATGAAAGCGTGGAATTCTGCAACAACAACGGAATCGCCATGGTAATGACCGGTATAAGACACTTCAAACATTGAAAGAAAAGTTAAGAGAAATATGGCATTTTCATTTTTGACACAGGAACTTGCAATCGACCTCGGAACGGCCAACACCGTCATTTTCATGAAAGACAAGATCGTGGTCGATGAGCCTTCTATCATCGCGATAGACATGAACACGAAAAAGCCTATGGCCATTGGAACACAGGCCAGGCTGATGCACGAGAGAACGAATCCGAATATCAAGACTATCAGGCCTATGAAAGACGGCGTTATCGCAGACTTCCAGGCCGCCGAGCATATGATAAGGGGATTCATCAAGATGATAAACAGCAAGAGAACCTCTCTCTTCACTCCTAACCTGAGGATTGTAATCGCCATTCCAAGCGGCAGTACCGAGGTGGAAACCAGAGCCGTAAGGGATGCTGCCGAGCATTCAGGAGGAAGGGATGTATACATTCTCCTCGAGCCTATGGCAGCAGCCATCGGTATCGGTCTGGATGTGGAGAAACCTTCCGGCCATATGGTTGTGGATATAGGAGGCGGAACCACAGAGTGTGCCGTTATTTCTCTTGGAGGTATTGTATGGAACGAGAGCCTCAAGGTTGCCGGAGACGTGTTCACATCTGACATCCAGCAGTATATGCGCCAGCAGTACAACATCAAGATTGGAGAAATCACCGCGGAGCAGATCAAAATAGCAGTTGGAGCTGCAATCCCTGAGCTTGAGACTCCGCCAGAGCCGCTCATTGTAAGAGGCCCTAACCTGATGACCGCATATCCAGTGGACGTTCCCGTAACTTCCATGGAGATAGCCCATTGCCTTGACAAGTCCCTTGCAAAGCTCGAGGTTACCATAGTTAAGGTTCTGGAGCAGACACCTCCTGAGCTTTATGCCGATATCGTTAAGGAAGGTATCTACCTCAGCGGTGGCGGCGCTTTGATCAGAGGCCTGGACAAGAGGCTCAGCGACAAACTGAAGATTCCGTTCCACGTAGCCGAGGATCCACTGAGAGCCGTTGCGAGAGGAACCAACACAGCCCTGAAAAATCTGGCAAAGAGGCGCTTCCTGCCTTATCTGATGAGATAATCGCCCAGACCGATGAAACTTCCTCCGCTGATCTACAACTCCATAGGGAAGTTCCTGGTCTTCGCGGCTCTGGAAGCCGTATGCCTGCTGCTCATAGTAAGAAACAGTACGGTACAGAGTTCCAGGGTCATGGAGGGAGTACGCACTGTCCAGTCCTTCTTCTGGGAAAAGAGTGCCGCCATAAAAAACTACACGGCCCTCAGGGGCACAAACAAGGATCTTGTAGAAGAAAACGCCAGGCTTACCCAGCAGAATGCCAGGCTGCGGGAATATATTACCCGTATCCAGGGAGAAGGCAAGCTGGATGAAATCTCCTCCCAGATAAGGGGAGGCGTCGGGGACTCGGCCCTGACCGGTTATTCTTTCACACTGGCCAAAGTGATCAAGAACACCCTCAACACCACCCATAACTACCTGATAATCGATAAGGGAGAAAGGGATGGGGTAACCGAAGACCTTGGAGTCATAACCCCGAGCGGTGTGGTTGGTATCGTACGAGGAGCCGGCCCTCGTTTCAGCTATGTGATGAGCCTTCTCAACCTCAGGCAGAGCATCAGCGCAAAACTGGGAAGGGGAGCGGGGCTCGGAACCCTCAAATGGGATGGCGGAAGCATACGCAAGGCCTATCTCACGGAAGTGGCGCTTAACACGGAAGTGCAGAAGGGAGACACTGTTTTTACCAGCGGAAACTCTTCTTTCTTCCCTCCGGATATTCCGGTGGGTAAAGCGCTGTCCTACAATATCGAGGACGGAATGTACAAAAAAGTCGAGGTGGAATTGCTTCAGGATTTTTCCAACCTGGATTATGTGATAGTTATCAGAAACGAGGACAAGAGGGAGATAGATTCTCTCTCGGCGATAAACAATTCTTATCTCAAGTAGGATGAATACCTTCAAGTACATATTCGGATTTGTGGTGATACTCATCCTGCAGCTTCTCTGCTCTGAATTCATCAATCTCTGGCCTATACTCTACATAGCGGTCATCCCTCTTCTTGTGATACTGCTTCCTCCGGATATCAGCACCTACCTGCTTATGCTGAGCGGATTTGCGGTGGGGCTTCTGACGGATGCCCTCAGCGACGGCATCCTGGGACTAAATGCAGCCTGCTGCACCCTCCTTGCCGCAAGCCGGAACCTGATTACCAGACCTATGAGGAGATATGACATCCAGACCGAGGAAATGGACTTGAATTACGGGGAATTCCGCCCCGGAAAACTGGTGACTCTGCTTTTGGCGAGCTACCTCGTGTTCTTCATACCGTACGTGCTCATAGACGGTCCTATGGGAAAGGGTGTCCTATATCTGTCGCTGAGGATTATTCTCAATGTTGCCGTTAACGTGGTTATAGCATATCTTCTGGTCAGGTTATGGATAAGAAGGTTTTTCTGATTTCGGGCATTGTAATCATAGCTTTGTGCTTGGCCGCCAGACTCTTCTATCTTCAGTTGATAGACGAGCGCTACAAGGTCAACGCCAATAACAACGCCCTGCTCTACCAGACAAAATATCCTGCCAGGGGAGAAATCAAAGACCGTAACGGAAACACCCTGGTAGGCAACAAGACCATCTATGACATTATGGTCACCCCTATAGACCTGAGGGAGTTTGACACGGTGGATTTCTGCCTTACCTTCCACGTGGATATAGATAACGTAAGAAAGAAACTCAAATACTACCGGGAAAACCGGCGCAAGATCGGCTATCAGACTTTCACCTTCATAAAGCAGGTCCCGAGCGAATATTACAGCCATTTTGCAGAAAAAGCATACAAGTTCCCGGGATTCTACGCCATAAGCAGGACGGCCCGTGTATATCCTTATGAAGCCGGAGCCAGCCTTTACGGTTACATCAACGAGGCAGACTCAGCCTATCTTGCCGACAACCCCGAATACCGCCGTGGAGACTATGTGGGAATCACCGGAATAGAAAGGTCCTACGAGGATGTGCTCAGGGGAAAGAAGGGTTACAACATCATGGTCCGCGATGTGCATAACAGGATCAGGCAAAGTTTCAGGAACGGAGAGATGGATGTGGAGGCCGAGCCTGGCAAGGACCTCGTCGCTTCAATAGACGGCCCTCTCCAGCAATACGGGGAACGCCTTATGAGAAACAAGGTCGGAAGCATTGTGGCCATTGAACCATCCACGGGAGAAATCCTCGCCATAGTTTCCGCTCCGGGCCTTACGGTGGAAGACCTTTCCAACATACGCCGGGAATACGGACGGCTGGCAACCGACCCATACAAACCTATGTTCAACCGTGCGGTAATGAGCGCCTACCCTCCGGGCAGCGTGTTCAAGACCGTCAATGCCCTGGTTGCCCAGCAGATGGGAGTGATAAATCCCGAAACCCGCTTTTCCTGCTCCAGGGGATTCTACTATTCCGGAGGGAAAATGGGTTGCCACGGCCACCGCAGTCCCCTGAACCTGAAGGAATCCATAATGATGAGCTGCAATGCATACTATGCTAACGTATTCCGTGCGATGATGAAGAATCCGGACCATCAGCCCATCGGAGAAGCTTTCGACTACTGGAAAGAGCAGGTGATGAAATTCGGCATAGGAACCAAACTGGGCAGCGACTTCCCGTCAGAGCTTCAGGGCAATCTTCCTTCGACAAAGAATTACGACAAGATCCACGGAAAGGGAAGATGGAACGCCTTCAACATCCTGTCTCTGGCCATCGGTCAGGGAGAGGTGGGAGCAACTCCGCTCCAGATTGCAAACGTTGCGGCAATTATTGCCAACAGAGGATATTACATCATCCCTCACCTGATAAAGAACGCTCCCGATTCCCTTCGCAGAGCCAAATACACGGAAAAACACTGGGTGGGAATAGACCGAGAGCATTTCGATCCGGTGGTGGAAGGTATGTATCTTGCCGTAAACGCTCCTCCGGGTGCAGGAGGAACATCGAGGAGAGCCTACATAGAAGATATCGCCGTCTGCGGAAAGACCGGAACGGCCCAGAACCCTCACGGAAGGGACAACTCCGTATTCATGTGCTTCGCCCCAAGGGAGAATCCGAAGATTGCCGTCTGCGTCTATCTGGAAAATGCCGGGGCTGGCGGTACCTGGGCGGCTCCTGTAGCTTCCCTCATCGTGGAAAAATATCTCAAGGGAGAAGTCTCCCGCACGGAGCTTGAGCAATATGTGGAAGGAGCCAACCTCAAGGCCAATGTACCTGTAAGAAGAAAGAAATGATGGAAGGAATGTCATACGGTCAGCAGCCAAGGGCCAGGAAAGTGGATTTCGGACTCCTGCTTTCCTACCTCTTCCTTGTGTTCTACGGATGGCTGAACATCTATTCCGCCGTTTATTCCGAGGAGCACGCATCCATCCTGGATTTCAGTCAGAGATACGGTCTGCAGTTTATCTGGGTTATGATTTCCATCGGAATAGCCATATTGCTGCTATATATAATCAACCCGAGAAGTTTCCAGCCTCTGTCCCTTGTGCTTTACCTCGGAATGCTGGTGCTGCTTGCCGCCGTAATCTTCCTGGGCAAGGAAGTAAACGGTTCAAGAAGTTGGTTCTTCATAGGAAGTTTCGGACTCCAGCCGGCGGAGTTCTCCAAAATAACCACATCCCTTCTGCTGGCTTATGTAATGAGCCGCTGGGGCTTTTCACTTTCCAACCGCAGGGATGCCATAAGGGCGGCGCTGGTGGTTATCACCCCCATCCTTCTCATTCTGCTCGAAAAAGAAACCGGAAGCGCACTTGTATATGTGGGCCTCATCCTGGTATTCTATATGGAAGGGTTGGCTGGATGGGTAATCGTGGCAGGGCTCAGCCTTATCGCGATGTTCGTCATCACCATAGCCTTGTCTCCGCTTACCGCCGTGGTATGTGCCCTCAGCGCAGCCGCCATAATAAGGTTTTTCCTGAGCCGCAGACTCATATGGTTTATTACGGCAATCCCTGTCATCGTGCTTGCCTGCTTCATACCCAAACTCTCCGGAACGGAGAGCCTTTCTTTCCTCCAATCGCTGAAACCGGAGTTGTGGGCCGTCCTTCTGTTCGTTCCTCATCTTTTGCTTTGGATCAGGGATCTTTTGGCCAGAAGGGACGACAGGGGAAGCGGACGATTGCTGCTCAGCCTGTTCTGTGCCATCGCAATGGTATTTTCCGTCAATTTCATTTTCAACAAGGTGCTCCAGCCTCACCAGAGAGCCAGGATAGAAAACCTCTTCGGAATAACGGAAGACCTCCAGGGAATAGGATATAATGTGCACCAGTCCAAGATTGCTATCGGAAGCGGCGGTCTTACCGGCAAGGGCTTCCTTAACGGAACCCAGACAAAGTACAACTTTGTGCCTGAGCAAAGCACGGACTTCATCTTCTGTACCGTCGGGGAAGAATGGGGATTTTTAGGAAGCATCGCCCTGCTTTCCGTATATATCTTCCTGATCCTGAGAATCATTCATCTGGCTTCCAAAAATGCGGACGCCTTCTCCAGGATATACGGATACTGTGTGGCCTCCATCTTCCTGATGCACGTCGTCATAAACATAGGGATGACTATGGGCCTTCTGCCGGTTATCGGCATCCCACTACCGTTCCTAAGCTACGGCGGTAGCGGTATGGTGAGCTTCACCATACTGCTGTTCATCTTCATAAGACTGGATATGGAGCGTCAGAACAAGGACGCTTAATCTTCCATTTTAGCCAGAATCATCGTGCTGTTGTGGCCGCCGAACCCGAAGGTGTTGCTGAGAGCCACCTTCACATCTCTCTTCTGAGGAGTGTTGAAGGTAAGGTTCAGTTTCGGGTCGATCTCCGGATCATCCGTAAAGTGGTTGATCGTCGGAGGAATGATGCCACTGTTGATCGCATGGATGCAGGCCATGGCTTCAACGGCTCCTGCCGCTCCCAGCAGATGTCCGGTCATGGACTTGGTGGAAGAAATGTTCAGCTTGTATGCAGCTTCGCCGAATACTTCCTTAATCGCTATGAGCTCAGCGATGTCTCCAAGATGGGTGGAAGTTCCGTGAACGTTGATGTAGTCAACATCCTCCGGCTTTACGCCAGCCCTCTTCAGGGCGGTGGTCATTGCAGCCTTTGCGCCGAGTCCCTCAGGATGAGGGGCAGTGATGTGATATGCGTCTGCGCTTATGCCGCAACCTTTAAGTTCCGCGTAAATCTTTGCGCCCCTGGCTTTTGCGTGCTCGTATTCCTCGAGAACAAGGATGCCGGCACCCTCTCCCAGGACAAAACCGTCCCTGTCCTTGTCAAACGGACGGGAGGCTGTCTTTGGATCGTCATTGCGGGTAGACAGAGCCTTGGCGGAATTGAAGCCTCCGACACCCGGAATCGTTACAGCCGCCTCTGCTCCGCCAGTTACGATCATGTCGGCCTCGTCCAGCAGGATAAGGTCGTATGCGCAATGAATGGCGTGGGATGAGGAAGCGCAAGCGGATACAGTCGCAAAATTAGGCCCCATAAAGCCGTACTTTATGGATACGAATCCCGCAGCTATGTCCGCAATCATTTTTGGAATGAGGAAAGGGCTGAATCTCGGATGGCTTCCATTTACAACGAAGTCCGTAACGTCGTTGGTCATAGTCTCTATGCCGCCGACTCCGGATCCGATGATAACGCCAACCCTGGACTTGTCGATTTTCTCAAGGTCAATAGCAGCATCCGTAACGGCCTGGTCTGCAGCGACTACCGCAAACTGGCAGTAGCGGTCCATCTTGCGGGCTTCTTTCCTGTCTATGTACTGGAGCGGATCAAAGTCCTTGACCTCGCAGGCAAATCTGGTGTTGAATTCGGTTGCATCGAACCTTGTGATAGGGGCTGCACCGCTTACTCCGGCATCAAGTGCGTTGAAATACTCTTCAACGGTCTTGCCCAGGGGATTGACAGTGCCAAGTCCGGTAACGACGACTCTCCTCTTTTCCATAATATCTTGTTTTTGGATTATCAAAAAAAGGGGGAAACCCGCAGTTGTTACGCTTCAAGGTTTCCCCTCAATAGGTTATTGGAGCTTATTTCTTCTGAGCCTCAATATATTTGATAGCATCACCTACGGTAGCTATTTTCTGGGCTTCCTCTTCAGGGATTGTGATCTCGAAAGCTTTCTCGAAATCCATAATCAGCTCAACGGTGTCAAGAGAATCAGCGCCAAGATCCTTTGTGAAGTTTGCTTCTGGGGTAATCTCTGCCTCGTCAACGCCAAGCTTCTCAACGATGATCTCCTTAACTTTTGAAGTAATGTCTGCCATGATCAAAAATTTTAGTTAATACAATAAGTTTATAATTTTAGTAGGCTGCAAATATAAACAAATTTTTTTAATGAGTATATTTGTCCATTGCAGGCCGTTACGACTCGCTCTCCAAGCAAGAGGCGTGCCACGGCCGAAAAAGTGTAATCCAGATAGCTCAAAGGCACAATATGTTTAAGATAGCAGTGTTTGCATCGGGGAGCGGGACCAATGCAGAAAATCTCATCCGCCATTTCAATTATGAACTTAAGGGGCAGAAGGCCAAAGTTGAGCTTGTGGTCTGCAACAAACCAGAAGCCTATGTCCTGACCCGGGCCAGGAACCTGAACGTCCCGACCGTCGTTACCAAAGACACTGAAGAAATAATTGAAAACCTCCGCCAAAGGGAGATTGACCTGATTCTGCTTGCCGGCTACCTCCTTAAAATCCCGAAGGAACTCATAGACCTTTATCCGGACAGGATCATAAACCTTCATCCGAGTCTGCTTCCAAAATACGGCGGCAAGGGAATGTACGGAGAGCGTGTTCACAAAGCGGTTCTGGAAAACAAGGAGAAATACAGCGGCATCACCCTCCATCTGGTAGACGAGGAGATGGACCACGGAAAAATCCTCTTCCAGTCTTCATTCGCCCTCAGCGATGACGAAACACTGGAATCCCTTGAGGCAAAGATCCACATCCGCGAGCAGGCGGACTACCCCCGTATCGCCGAGGCCTATCTTAACACGCTTTGATTATTTTCCGTAGGCGGCAAGGCCCTTCTTCAGAAAATCAACATAATTGTCCACGTTGAGGTTGTAGCCCATAGGCTCAACCAAAGGATTGCCGTCTGAATCCAGCACCAGATAGAACGGCTGGGCGTTGGCATTGAATTTCTCCATCACGAACCTGGAATTGATTTTGCCCATTCCCTTAAGGACGGTGCCGTCCTCCAATGTACGGTAATCTTCCGGCATCACTTCCATCTTGTCATCCCCATAGAGAGAGCATATCACGAAGTCATTACGGAGCATGTCCAGGACCTTAGGATCGCTCCAGACCCTGGCTTCCATCTCGCGGCAGTTCACGCAGCCGTGACCGGTAAAGTCGAAGAATATAGGTTTTCCCTGCTCCTTTGACGCCTTCAGAGCCTCGTCGAAGGTGAAGTAGCCCACCAGGCCGTGAGGCAGATGCAGCTTGTCCGAATACTTTCTGTCAGGAACAACAACATTGCCGGATGATGCCGATGGATTATATGTCCCTACGGCCGCTCCGCTGGTATATGGCACCACAAAGTCCTGGGTCTGGATTGGTGGCAGATAACCGCTGAGTGCCTTCAGCGGAGCTCCCCACATTCCAGGAATCATATACACCATGAAGGCAAAGGTTATGATGGCCAGGATCAGCCTTCCCACACCTACGTGGTCGCTTGGAGAATCATACTTGAACCTTAGCTTACCCAACAGATACATTCCCAGAAGCGCCGCTATCACGATCCAGAACGCCAGATAAACCTCCCTGTCCAGGATTCCCCAGTGATAGGTCTGGTCAGCCACGCTCAAAAACTTCATTCCAAGGGCCAGTTCTATGAATCCAAGCACCACCTTCACGCTGTTGAGCCAGCCACCGCTCTTTGGGAGTTTCTTCAGGAGAGAAGGGGCAAAGGCGAATATCGTGAAAGGAATCGCGAAAACTATCGAGAATACCAGCATCACGATTATCGGCGTCATAATCTCTCCCTGCATGCTCTTGATTATCGCCGAGCCCACTATCGGACCGGTGCAGGAGAATGACACAAGCACCAGGGTGAGCGCCATGAAGAACACCCCTATTATTCCTCCGCGATTGGATTTGCTGTCGGCCTTGTTGACCATTGAACTCGGGAGCACTATCTCGAACGCTCCGAAGAAGCTCAGGGCGAAAATCACAAATATCAGGAAGAATAAAACGTTGACCCAGCTGGTTGCAATCCAGTTGAAGATGTCTGCCGCCATATTCCCGCTGATAAGCCTTGTCAGGAGGATTATCACCGCTATCGGGATAGTGTATATCAGCACAATGCAGATTCCGTACAATATAGCCATGAACTTCCCTTTAGCAGGATTCTTCTCGTTCTGCTTCAGGAAGAAGGAAACGGTCATAGGAATCATCGGGAACACGCAAGGGGTCAGAAGTGCCAGAAGTCCCCATCCGATGGCCTCCAGGATAAAGCCCCACAGAGAGCTTCCAGCCTTTGTCTTTTGAGGGGTAGACAAACCGTCCGGAGCGGCAAGTGTCAAGTGGGTTTCGTCCGGAGGGGCGCAACTTCCTGCCGTGCAGGCCTGCCATTCCACGTCCACATTTATCTTTCCGGCTCCCGGTTCAATCTTTATCTTTTGGGCTAATACATCCCCGTCTTCCAGAAGGTCTATCTCCATCCCGAAGACATCGTCAAAAACCCTCTTTCCTCCCTGCTTTACATAGGGCTCTCCAACAAGAGAAACCCCTTCTCCGCCAACGGTCAGAACCGTGGGGTTCGGACCTCCGTCATAAGGTCCCAGCCCATAGGAATGCCACCCACTTTTAATGGCGGCAACAACCTGAACCTCAAATACTCCGTCAGATAGTTCCTCAAGAGAAGCCTTCCATTTTACAGGCTGTCCGATATCATACTGCGCATATGCCGCCCCAAAGGAAAATATCACGGCCAGCAACAACGCCAATCTTCTCAAATAATCCATACAATAATTTCTAAGCAGGACAAAAATAGAAAGCGGGAGCCACAAAAGCAACTCCCGCAACAACTAATCGAAAAAAAAACGAATCTATGAACACTTGATTAATTGCTATTCTTTTTGACTCTGGGAATAATCAAAAGTAAAAAAACCATCAAAAAAAGATAGATTAATCAAGCATTTCTTTCTCAGTCTCTCACTTTTTTCTTGCTCTTGGAGAACATCCACGACATGAAATCAGGCATTTCGAATGCCTTCCACCAGCACACATGTCCGCATCCCGGGAATTCATGGTAACGGACATCCGCTCCTGCGGCCTTCAGGGCACGGTAGGCATCTCTGGAACCTGAAACCGGAACGGCAGGGTCACTGTCACCATGGTAAAGGCTCCAGGACACTCCCTCGAACTTTCCAAGCCTGTCCGGATTGATGTCTCCGCAGATTGGAACTGCTGCGGCAAAGATATCCGGATGACGTGCCACCGCATCAAAGGCGCCTATTCCTCCCATGGACATTCCATAGATATACACCCTGTCCGGATCAACATCCGGCCTTTGCATGAAAAGACGCACAAGTTCTATCACCTCCTTCATCATCCTGCTCTCCGGATAGTCTTTCGGAAAATCGTAGGAGCCTGGGCTCTTGTCAAACGCCCAGGTCCGCCCCTCCGGGCACTGCGGCACAATTACAAAGCAAGGATAATCCTCACGGTTTACCGGATTGAGAAACATCTGCGCTCCAAAGGTTGTCCTTTCATTGTCATTGCCCCTTTCTCCCGACGTATGCAGATAAAGCACAAGAGGATAACGCTCTATACCGTCCACCATCTCCGGAACAAGATAACGGTACAGCAGGGTATCTCCATCCGCAAACGGAAGCTTTCCGTATTCATAGGACTGCGCCTTAACCGTCAGTGAGAAAAAGAAGGCCATTAACAGAAGAGTCCAACGTTTCATATCTAAAAGCTTTGGTGTTACAATGATTCTTTTTCAAAAATAATCATTTCTCTTCGATTTTGTGCCACTTTTTGTGCCACCCTTAAAAGGAAACCGCCTTGCAGGTGTCTACAAAGCGGTTTTAGTGTGCTCGGGACGGGCACAAAGCTTTCGGTGACTATCGTGTGTTTTTCGTGTTCTTTAGGGAGTATTCAAAAGAATAACTCTCAGTTTATTAGTTTCGGGAAAAGCGTGTTCTAAATTAATCACGAAAAACGCGGTCGAATG
>CADAOA010000003.1:0-2826 GCA_902789435.1 uncultured Bacteroidia bacterium
CTAAGATATGGAACAAGTTGTCTAGGAAAATCCCGAACATTAAAAGAAGGTCTTCATATCCGGCATTGAAAATAGGACGATTAGCAGTTTCAAAAAACTGTCGATTATCAGGATTGGGAACTAAAATAGTTCATTTTATAGAGGCACTATACTTGAATTTCCAATATGCTGGTTGCCGTTTCATTACTGTTGACTCGCTGCCTTCAGCAATTGGTTTCTATGAGAGGTGTAAATTTCATGTTTTAAAATCTCCTTCAACAGAATCATCACAGGAAGGGGATAACACTGCTTTGATGTTTTTTGATTTGAGGAGCTTTTGAAGAATAATTCTTATCTTTGAAAATCGAGAGAAATATTAGTTAAATTATAGTCAGTATGAGGATCAAGACTGTTTTTGCCGCAGCGCTTCTGCTGCTTGTCTGCTTTGCAAATGACGCAAAGGGGCAGAAAGCGGCCATCAAGACAAATCTGCTCTATGATGCAACCGCTACCGTCAATCTGGGCGTGGAGTTCGGATTGAGTGACAAATGGACTATGGATATTTCCGGAAACTACAATCCTTTCCGTTTCCACGGAGGACACCGCTGGAAGCATTGGCTGGTACAGCCGGAACTCAGGTACTGGACCTGTGACCGCTTTGCGGGCGATTTTTTTGCCTTCCACGTAATGGGCGGAATGTATGATGTAGGAAACATAGATTTCCTCAAGTTCAAGATATTGAACGCCAACTTCAAGAATATGAAGAACAAGCGCTATGAGGGATGGACAGCCGGAGTAGGTGTCGGCTGGGGCCATGACTGGATCCTGTCAAAGCATCTGAACATGGAGTTTGAGTTTGCATTCGGATATATGTATGCAAGGCATGACAAGTATTTGCCTTACAATGCACATACTCCTTATATCAAAGACGCTGAACGTCATTTCTTTGCTCCGACCAAGCTTGCTCTTAGCCTGGTTTACGTATTCTAGTCTTACCGATAAAAATGAAGATTATGAGAAAATATATATTGACATTGGCTGCCGCAATTATGGTTGCGGGTGCTGCATACGCCCAGAAGCCGGTTAACCGCTCCGCTGATGTATTTACCGGTGGCGTGAGGACTAGCAACGTGACGTTGACTCAAACTTCCTCGATGCTTAACGTGGCTATGGATATAGATTATTCCCCTGCTGAAGTAGGGAAGAAAGAGTCTCTGGATATCGTTCCAGTGCTCACAGACGGAACAAACGTAAAGGAACTTCCTGCAATCGGCCTTTATGGGGGAAGACGTTACTGGAATTTCCTTCGTAACGGAGGGAAGACCGGCCGTAATTTCAAACTCTATAAGACTGGAAAGGCTCCGCAGACTGAGCGCTATACTGCAAGCGTCCCTTACGAGAGCTGGATGGACAATTGCCAGCTGCTTCTCCGCCAGACAAGCCGCGGATGCTGTAACAGCACACTTAGCCAGGGAGTAAGTACTCTGGCATCTAGGGTAAAAGAAGAAGTGTTCAAGTTTGTTCCTCAGCTGCTGTATGTACAGCCTGTGGCTGAGGCTGTAAAGAATCGTGCTGAACAAGGAGAGGCTTATCTTTCCTATGCTGTCGGCAAGAGTGCGGTTGTTAAGGATTTCAAAAACAATGCTTCTGAAATCCAAAAGATTACAGATATCGTAAATATGCTCAAGAGCAACACTATCGAGTATAAGGTCAAAGGAATTTCCCTCAAGGGTTTTGCTTCTCCTGACGGAAGTTATGCCGTTAACGAGAAGCTGGCCAAAGCCCGTACTGAAAGCCTGAAGTCTGTTGTATCCAAAGCTTTGGCAGACAAGGACATTCCTGTTACTACCTCATTTGTGGCTGAGGACTGGGATGGTGTGTGCAAGTGGATAGAGGCTTCATCCATAGACAACAAGGACAAGATTCTGGAAATTGCCCGCGGAGACCTTAAGCCGGATGCTAAAGACAAGAAGTTGGCTTCTGCCTATCCTGTTCAATACAAGCAGATTAAAAATGAATGTTATCCTTCTCTCAGAAGGGCAAGCTACGTTGTAGATTATGAGGTGGTTCCTTATGTGGATGTAGATCAGATCAAGAACAAGATAGAAACCAATCCGAAGGATTTGAGCCTTAATGAATTCTTCCTTGCCGCCAATGCTGAGGAAAAGGGCAGTCCGGAGTTTATTTACATAATGGAGAAAGCGCTGGCGCAGTATCCTGGCAACGAGATTGCCATAGTTAATGCAGCCAACGCGGCGATGAATGCCGGTAATCTTCAAAGAGTTGGAGAACTCCTCTCCAAGTTGAAGAGCGACGGTGTAAGTCAGCAGGCTCCATATTTCACTTACGCCAAGGCGGTTTATGAAGCTTTGAGCGGAAACTATGCAAAGGCAGCCTCTATGTTCACTTCCGTAAAGGACGAGATTCCGGAGGCAGCTGCAGCTTTGGCTCAGTTGGCAAAGGCTAAGTGACAAGACGCAAAAGCAGAAAAAACGGTTGCCGCCTAGGGAGACTGGGACTGATGCTGGGAGTCGTATGGCTCCTGGCATCAGGTGCTATGTGCCTTACTTTCAAAGAGTATGGCAGAAGTGCAGTTATAAAGGTGGAGCCGGATTCAACAGCCTCTTACCTGTGTCATTATCTGAAAAGCCCTTTTGTCGCTAAAGGTGGAGCCATAAGCGCAATGGAGGGAGATTATTCCCGCCTTCTGACCTTGAGCCTGTCCGAGGGCAAAATCGCCCGGGAGCTGGATTCCTGGAATCCTGAAACAAGCACCAGGGCTATGCGGAAGATGCTGGCCTGTAACAGGAAGGGGAATATCCATCTGAGCTATTTCTCGACCGATTC
>CADAOA010000003.1:2845-62661 GCA_902789435.1 uncultured Bacteroidia bacterium
CTGGCGGTGGTCCTCCTGGCGATATGGCTTCTGGCATTTATACTTTCCCGTATCTTCTTTCCAAGGCGCAAGGCCGGATTGAGGAGCATGGAAGACTTTTCCTCCGCGATAGAGGGGAAAGACACTCTTCTGGGAGCTGTTGAAGAGGTTCCATCCGGACGAGGAAAATACTCGAATGCATTGAGATGGAAATCCCAGGCTGAGAAAATCGCTGAGGAGATTAAAAAGCTTGTGCCGCAGCAGGGAGAAATGGTCAACATCCTTGGAATGAATGCTTTGGCTATTTACAGGTTCAAGAGGGCCGGGTGTCTGTCCGCCCTTAAATCCGGGGCAGCCGTTCATGTCATGGAAGACGGGCAGGACATGGATTCTTCTTCCACTGCCTATCGTTATCCGGACATTTCCCGCCTCAGGGAGGATAATTCCGGCAATTTGCTTGTGATGGTTCATCCTCCGCTCTCTGAAAGCGGGGTTCCTTCGGCCTATCTGGAAAGCGCAGCCCTGAATGTACTGGTTAGCGACGCTGCGGACGGATGGACAGAAGCCCACCGGGCTTTTCTGGACAGTATTCCTTGCTGCAAGGTCGTGATAACCGGAGTGGAATCCGAAACGGGCGGGAAGAAACTGAAAAACTACCTCCCTTCAGACAGGAGATGGAAGTTCATTATCCTGCTTTCGGAATGCTGGTCCGATAATTTGCGGGAAAAGACTTGCCGAAGCCTGGCTGAAGCCGCGTGGGGAGATTCTTCAGAAAAACCTGTCGCTGAGGAAGACGATTGCCCGATGGAGGTTTCCTCTCTCGGTGTGGATTATAAGGTAGCGGCTTTCAGAAAGAGCAGCAGGGTGCTTCTGGATAATCTGGATTTTCCGTCCGATGTAGATGCGGTGATTATGCTCAAAGCCGGATGCCGGGTGGAAAAGGATTTCTTCAGCGATGTTTCCGCAGCCCTTTCCGCAGGGCAGGAATGCCTCCAGTGCAAAGTGATTGAAAAAGGGCATACGCTTAAGTCAAAGAAGGGGGAACTCCTCAAGTACGGCTTTGTTCTTACGCGATATGCGCTGAAATCTGAATATTTCTCCGATTATCTGGGCAGAACAATCGTCAACTTTTCGTAAATTCGCCATTGTATGGAAAACAAAGACTACAATACTACCAGGGCAAAACTTATTATGCCCGAATATGGAAGGCACGTGCAGGATATGATTGAGTATGTGGTTAACATACCCGACAAGGCCAAGCGCAACGAACAGATACAGGCTGTGGTTTCCGTAATGGGGACTTTGAATCCCCAGCTAAGGGATGTGGTGGATTTCCGCCACAAGCTTTGGGACCACGTTCAGATCATATCTGACTTCAAGATAGACATAGATTCTCCTTACCCTCTTCCGTCCAGGGAGAGCGTGGCCACCAAACCGGATCCAATTCCTTTGAAGGAAGACAAGATAAGGGCTACCTGTTATGGACGCAATATCCAGAACATGATAGATCTTATAGCAGACCGTCCTGACGATGAGCTGAAGAAGCATATGATCAAGGTTATTGCCTACTATATGAAGCAGCAATACCTGATATGGAACAAGGATTCCGTTGCAGAGGAGACAATCTTTGAGGATATCAAGAACCTGTCCGGCGGCAGGCTGGTTGTTCCGGAGGATGTCCATATAGGCAGCGGAATGGCAGACGCCTCCACCCGCAAGCCTCACATTCCTGGCACTCCTCAGCAGCCTCGTCCTCAGTACAATGGCAAGAAACAGCAGAAAAAGAAGTGGAAGAAGAACTGATATGGCTAAGAGCAAGAAAAAACAGAGAGAAGAAGACCAGCTGATCGCAGAGCAGGAAATGGCGGCTCCCAAGAGGAAGGAGGGGCTGTATCTGATTTGCGGTCTTGTATTCCTGGCGCTGGCGATTTATACGCTGATTGCGCTGGTTTCTTACGTGTTTACCTGGGCACAAGACCAGAGTTCCTATATGGGAACGGATATCTTCAGTTCCCTTTCCACTGTTGAGAACGGAGGGGGAAAGATAGGTCTGTGGTGGGCCAACCTCTTGGTTAGCAAACTCTTTGGCTTGGGAGCCTTCATAATTCCGTTCTTTTTCTTTGGCGTAGCGCTGTTCTGTTTGAAGATCAAGAAAGTAAGACTTCTGAGACTTTTCTTCATAACGGTTTTCGGATGCATACTTATAAGCGTGTTCTTCTCATTCGTATTCTCGTTTACGAGTGTTGACCGTTTATTTGGAACCAGCGCCGGCGGATCTTACGGTTTTGCCGTTAACAATTGGCTGAAGACTATGCTGGGCACTCCGGGTACAGCCGCTATTCTTATACTCGCGATTATAGGCTGGTGCATAATCATCAACAAGAGTCTGATCAAAAGAATCAGCGGAGGGTTCGAGAAGGTTGGCCAGAAGCTGGAGCTTGCCACCCAGGATGCCGCTGATGAGGGAGATCTGGAAGGAGATGATTTCCCTGAAGACGGAAATGGGGATGAAACCGAAGACGGTCAGACCGATGATGCTGACTCCCAGACCGATGACGGAGAAGATATGCCTGAGGACACTCCAGACAATCTTACTGAGGAAGAGATTCTGGAGCAGCGCCGCAAGGATATGGAAATAAAGCTTGTGGATGACAATGAACCGGAAGGCGGTAAAGAAGAGACGGACTCCGCCAATCCGGACGGATCTGACATAGAACTTGAGGTAAAGGAAAGTGAGGGAGAAGGTAACGAACTCCTCGGCGAATATACTGAGGAGGAGCTTCAGAAGACTTTTGATCCTCGTCTGGAACTATCTCATTACGTGGCTCCTACCCTTGATCTTCTGGATACGTATAAAGACAAGTGGTACGACGTTTCCCGTGACGAGATGGAGAGGAACAAGAATCAGATCGTAAGCACGCTTGCAAACTACAAGATAGGGGTTTCTAAAGTATCGGCGACGAAGGGTCCTACGGTTACCCTTTACGAGGTTGTTCCTGCTCCGGGAATCAGGGTGAGCCAGATAAAGAGGCTTGAAGAAGATATCCAGCTTTCACTGGCCGCCAGGGGCGTTAGGGTGGTTACCCTTCCAGGCACAAACGCCGTGGGCATCGAGGTGGCCAATGACAAGCCGAGTGTGGTTTCCCTGATGTCCTGCATCGAATATCTCCAGACCAAGATGAAAGAGCCGGGCAGCAAGGAGAGCGGTTATGCGCTTCCTGTAGCCATGGGCAAGACAATTTCAGGAGAGGTGTTCACTTTCGACCTTGCCAAGGCTCCGCACCTGCTTATGGCAGGAGCGACTGGGCAGGGCAAGTCTGTGGGACTTAACGCTTTGGTTACATCCCTGCTTTATACCAAGCATCCTTCTGAGATCAAGTTCGTGCTGGTGGATCCTAAGAGGGTGGAGCTTTCCCTGTATTCAAGTCTTGCAAACCATTTCCTGGCTTGCCTTCCTGAGACGGAAGACAAGGAGACTCCGGTCATCACTGACACACAGAAAGTGGTGCGCACGCTCAGATCCCTCTGCAAGGAAATGGATGACCGTTACAAGCTTCTGGAAGCCGCAAGGGTGAAGAACATCAAGGAATACAACGAGAAATTCCTGGAGCGCAAGCTTAATCCGGGCAAGGGTCATCGTTTCCTGCCTTACATAGTTCTGATTATTGACGAATACGCGGATCTTATCATAACCGCCGGCAAGGATGTGGAGATTCCTCTGACCCGTCTTGCCCAGCTGGCCCGAGCCATCGGTATACATCTGGTTATTGCAACCCAGAGGCCTACGGCAAGTATCATTACCGGTAACATCAAGGCTAACTTCCCTGTGAGAATCGCCTTCTACGTGCGTTCCAGCATCGACTCCCGTACCATTCTGGACGAGAGTGGAGCCAATCAGCTGATCGGTCGCGGAGACATGCTTTACGCTACTGGCAGCGAGCTTACCAGAATCCAGTGCGCATTGATTGAAACTAAGGAGATTAACCGCGTGGTCAACTTCATATCCGACCAGGTCGGATATTCTACGGCACTGTATTTGCCTGAACCTCCAGAAGACGAGGAGGGTTCCGGTGGAAACGGCGGTGGCGGCAGGGGAGATATCAGCGTTCCGCTCGGAGAGACAAACCTCAGGATGAGGGACAAGATGTTCGACGATGCGGCTCGTCTGATAGTTTCTGCAGGTGGCGGTTCCGCTTCCTTCCTTCAGAGGAAGATGGACATTGGTTACAACCGGGCCTCCAAACTTATCGACCAGCTTGAGAAAGCGGGAATAGTGGGGCCTCAGGACGGAGCCAAACCTCGGCCGAGTCTCATTCCTGACCTTCTCAGCCTGGACGACAAGCTGGAAGAGATCAGAAACGAGTACGGACGATAGATGAAAAGAATCTTTACATATCTTGCAGCCTTATCGGCGATTATGATGGCATCAGTTTCCCTTTGGGGGCAGACTGAGGGCGAAAGACTGTTCCGCAGTGCATCTGACTACGTTTTTTCCGCCCGCAAGCTTTCCATCGTGATAACCAATATGGACAAGAAGGGAAACGCTTATCATAACCGTGGTTTCTTTGTGGCCCTGCCGGAAAGGGGCTATATGAAACTGGACGGGGTCAGTGAGTTCCAGTACACTCCGACCTTGGTTTCATCCTTCAGCGAGCAGACTAACGAGTATGTGATCCAGGCAAGGAAGAGTTCATCCACCTCCATAAGTGACAATCCCTTCTCGATTCTTTCCAAAGGCGGGAAAGGTGTGAAGGTTTCAGATCCTATTCCGGGGAAAGTGAAAGACAGGGAATGCATCAAGTTCAGCGTAACTCCTGAGGGTAAAGCCTATTATCAGCGTGCAGACATTTACGTTACAGGTAGTGGAGATTCCTTCAGGGTTCTGAGAATTACCGTCACCTTGAAAAAGGACCAGGCTTTCGTAGTGGATATAGTATCCGCCGGAGAAGCCTTGCCGGACAAGATTTCAGACTATCAGATTATTCTTTCAGACCATCCTGGCTGCCAGGTGGTTGATCTTAGGGACTGATTACTTCTTCAGCGCTGCTTCAAAGACATCTACAATGGAAGGGTAGGTGTTGGCCAGGCGATAGTCCAGGTCTTCAGGAGTTACCCATTCGCATTTTTCTATGCCTTCTTCGGTCTGCGGACGGATGGAGGCATTTTCTTTTGCCTTCATCCTGTACCACCATATTGTCTTCACGTTGAGGCTTCCGTACATCCTGTAGGCGTGGCGTGTTATCTTCAGAAGATCCTCAGTGTCAGCTTCCACTCCACTTTCTTCTGCAACTTCCCTGACCGCCGTTACCGCGATATCCTCTCCTTCTTCCTGCATTCCCTTGGGCAGGTCCCAGGTGCCGTTTCGGTAAATCATCAGCCAGTTTCCGTCCTTGTCGGCGACAAGCCCGCCTCCGGCATTGATTTTCTTGACTCCAGACAGCATTTTGTCCATAAAAACTTCCTCAGACATTCCTGAGGGAATTTCCACGATCAAGTGCTGGAAAGACAAATTGTCTTCCATCATAAAAGGAATCTTGGAAAGATCATAATCCGCATCCGGTCTCAGAAGGATACTTTCATCAGCAACTGCGGGAATTTCTTCCGCCCCGCAGATAGAAAGTATGCGTTTTTTGAAGTATATATTTTGCATTCAAGTGTCTGTTATAGAAAACGTAGGCAAAAATATAAATAAAAATCATTATATTTGTCTTTTGGCAAAAAGATGAGAATTAAAAGATTGAGGAGTTTATGGAAAACATTGAAAAGAAAGTAGCGCAGCAGTTGCTGAGAGTGAAGGCAGTGAAGTTGAATGCGGAGAATCCTTTTACCTGGGCATCCGGTTGGAAATCACCGATATATTGCGATAATCGCAAATTGCTTACATATCCTGCTGAAAGAAAAATGATTACGGAAGCACTTGTTTCCGTGATCAGCGATTCGTTCAAAGACGTGGACCTGATTGCCGGAGTGGCAACGGGAGCGATCGCATGGGGTATTATGGTAGCTGAGGCTTTGGGCAAGCCGTTCGTATATGTCCGCCCGAAACCGAAAGACCATGGAACCCAGTCTCAGGTTGAAGGTCAGATCGAACCTAACCAGAGGATTGTGGTAGTGGAGGATCTTGTTTCTACAGGAGCCAGCAGCCTTTCGTCTTGCGATGCCCTCAGGAAAGCAGGCGGAATAGTTCTGGGTATGGTAGCGATCTTCTCCTACAACTTCCCGCTAAGCCGCAGGGAGTTCGAGTACAAGGATGTGGAGCTTCACACTCTCTGTCAGTATGATTCTCTCCTGGAAGAGGCTGTCGCCGAGAATTATATTGATGCCGAGCATGTGGAGGTTCTCAAGGAATGGAGAATCAATCCGTCCACCTGGAATGGCGTAGGCGCTGCTAAAGAAGAATAAACCACCGATAATATGGCTTTGGAAACATTTGAAGGCAAGGAGGTTGAGATTAAGTCTCCTTCTTATGCCGTATTCACTTCCTTTTCAGACCTTACCCTGATGAAAGACAGGATTCCTGATGAGTACAGGGACAAGGTGACCGTAACTCCGGACACTGTTGAAGGAGATTATAACGGTATGCACCTCGGGTTGAAGGTTGCTGAAAGGGTGCCATATTCCCGTATCGTGATGAGGCCTATGGAAGGCTTCCCGATGGACTTCTCCCTAATCTTCAAGATAGAGGACAAAGATGCTTTTTCCAGCAAGGTTAGGGTATGCGTCGAAGCCCAGATGAATTTCATAATCAAGGCTATGATGGGGAAGAAGATCCAGAGCGTCCTGGACCAGATGACCGAGAAAATCGCTCAGCAGGCCATTAACCGATGAGAGATTTTGAAGCCCTCCTGAGGGAGTCTTTACCGGATTATGCGGCAAATGCTTTGCTGGATGTACTTGGAAACGGGTCTTCATTTGCGGAGGTATCCATACGGCTTAACCCGCTGAAAGTGTCAGAGCCGGACTTTTGTTTTAATATGCGTTCTGTGCCTTGGTGCAAGGACGCATATTTCCTTTCAGAAAGGCCTAATTTCACCCTTGATCCGTCTTTCCATGCCGGAGCATATTACGTGCAGGATTCTTCAAGCATGTTTCCGTCCTTGATCGCAGATAAGATACTTGATTCCTTATCTCCGAAAGGCGCGGTGCTGGACCTTTGCGCGAGTCCTGGAGGCAAATCAACGCATCTTTTATCCATCCTTAAGGATGAGCGTCCGACTGTTGTCTGCAACGAAGCGGTCGGGAAAAGGGTTCCGCCTTTGACGGATAACATTGCAAAATGGGGTGCGGCAAATGTCGTGGTTACAAATACCTCAGCTGCCAGCATAGGCCGTTTTTCCGGATTCTTTGACGTGATACTGGCCGATGTACCTTGCTCGGGGGAAGGAATGTTCCGCAAGAGCGAGGACGCCGTTTCCGGTTGGAGCCTTGGAAGCGTCCAGGAATGTGCCTCACTTCAGAGGTCAATCATCAGCGATGTATGGCCGGCACTCAGGGAAGGCGGTCTGCTGATATACTCCACTTGTACATATAATCATCTTGAAAACCAAGATAATGTGAGATTCATCGCTGAGCAGTTGGGAGCCGAATATCTTTCTGTGAATGCGGAGAGTCTTGTTCCCGGACTGGTTGCCCTTGAGTGGGGATATCAGTTTGTGCCGGGGCTGGTTCCGGGAGAGGGGCAGTTCTTTGCCGTGCTGAGGAAAAACTCCGGACAGGCTTCAGGCGGTAGGATCAAGCCTTCACGCAAGGCAAGATTTGTGGCTGAAAAGGGAAGCGGATTGATTATGGACCGTCAGAACAATCAGCTGTATATGCTGGAATGTGACGGCAAAGGCGCAGTTGACTTTGCAAACGGATTGTCTGAAATCAATCCTTACTGCGTAAAGACCCTTGGATGCAGGGTCGGGGAAATAAAGGCGGGGAAGCTTGTCCCCGATGCTGATTTCGCCCTTTTTGCGGCAATTTCCGGCTCGGATGGGAAAGTATCCACCCTGAAGTTTTCAAGCGCTGAAATAGACCTGGAAACGGCTCTGAAGTTCCTTTCCAGGGAAAACATAACCCCCCAGCCGTCTTGGCCGAGGGGCTACATTCTTTTAAAGTACCGTTCTTTGGGACTAGGCTTTGTAAACAACCTGGGTAACCGGTGCAACAGCCTTCATCCCCTTCACAGGCGTATCCTTAATAAGCCTCAGAACATATAGTCCCATGCAGGGAGCATCTCAGGCTTCTGGTCGAGAGACTTGATGGCCTTCTTGTCCAGATACTTGCGGTTGATCACGATGCGGAACATATATTCGTCGAACCACTTGTCGGTGAAGATGAGGTATCCGCCCTTTCCGGCCTGAGGTCCCCAGCTGTTCTCGAACTTCCACTTCAGAGGCTTGTCGTTGTCGTCGGTATCCACTGCCACGATCAGCATCGCGTGTGAAGATCCGCTCTGGCGGGTGAGGATTCTGGCCTTCTTGTCCATGTTGAGGTCGATGCCCAGAAGCTGGCCATAATCGTACATTCCAGGATCCATATAGCCGACTCCGCCGCTGGTGTTGCTCTGCTTTCCAACGTCGCAGGATGCATACATAGGCTCGCCTGCCTTGATGGATGCTACAGCAGCTTTCTTGATGTCCTCGTTAGGGAGGTTGAGGTAGGTCCAGTTGATTCCCTCGATGGTGTTGCGGTAGTTGTCAATCTCGTAGATCTTGTAATACTCTCTGGTAGGGTCGTTCATGATCATCACATAGTCCTTAGCGTTGTAGTCTGCAGGAACTATGCTCTTGTAGAACTCCTGAGGAGTGGTCTTGACGGTCTGGATCTTGCCGCTGTTGTCGCGGAACTTCCAGGTGAACTCGGTCGGAGGTTCTCCCAGGCAGATTGCCAGTACACGGTATACGTCCTTGAGGGTTTCCATCTTCACTTTCTCGGCGTTGGTGTGAGGATCGCCTGCCAGGCCGCTCATCATTGTGGTCTTAGCCTTTTCGTAAACCTGGCGGATATCGTATCCTCCCTTGCGGAGTCTTTCGTTCACTATTCCCAGGAACTGGCCGGTGGAGTTGCTCTGCTCGGTCTCAGGCATGATGTCTGCAGGCACAACACCGTATTTCTCGCCGATGTTGAAGAACAGGTTCCAGACGCCGCCGTCACCTACAGGGGACTGGAAGAGGTTGTCCACAGCCCTGTCGCCGAAAGGCTTGTCGGATGTGGCGATCACGTTCTCAAGGAAAAGGTTGGCCTTCTCCAGTATATCCCAGAAATAGCTGTAGTTATGGGAGAAATCAAAGTTCTTGATGTTGTATTTCTTCATCACGATAGGCCTGAGCTGGTTCATTGAGGTGAACATCCAGCATCTGCCGCTGCTCTTCTGGTCCGTGATGCCGCTGACTTCTACATTGTACTTGAAGAAATCGTCTGTTCCAACCACTGAAGAAGGGTTGTAGGACAAAGCCTTGATGCCTTTGTTGGTGGAGAGGATGTTGTGGATGCTCTTGGCAAATGCATCGTTGTTGAAGCTTGCCTTGAGTTCTGCGAGTTCGTTCTGTCCGAGGGTCTGGGCCATAAGGCAGCCGCCGGCAACCATCGCGATGATTAAAAATAGGGTCTTTTTCATATTTGTTTGTTTTGATTATCCGCAGTGGAAATATTTCTTTACCATGTGGAGCATTTCCTGAGGTCTGTTCTCGATTTCCTTCCTCAGTGATCCGTCTCTGTAACCTTCGAGCTGAGAGATGATTCCGTCTATCATATTCGGAGAGAAAACGCCCTCTCTCTCGTAGAACTCTCTCTGCTTCTGAAGGCATTTTGCACTTGCCTGGCAGCTGTCCGGAAGCTGCTCGAGCTTTGCCAGCTTGTCTGCATTCTTGGCATCGTGGATGTTGACGTTTACGTACTTGTCTTCTGCAACCTGCAGGGCATCAGGCATCTCTATACCGATACGGCAGGCTACGCAGAGGGCTGCTATAAGCTGGTATACGTCTGCGCTTCCGTCCGGAGAACGCATCTCGACGGTCTGCTTCTGGGTGGTGTCGATTCCTGAAGGCTTCTCAAGAGGGTTGGCAACGCAGCTCATGTCTCCGCCGGCGGTCCATCCCAGAGGTACTCTAACAAGTACTGAGCGGTTGCGGTCACCCCAGCATACGTTTGTAGGAGCTTCCTGGTGAGGAACCAGACGGAAGTAAGATGTAGGAACCTTGTTTCCGAAGGCGGTGATGGAAGGAGCCAGTACCATCATTCCGGCGATGGCCTTGCGGGCTGTCTCGGAGAGAGCTCCGTTTTCAATCATCTGGCTCTTGCCGTCCTTTGTGATCTTCATGTGGATATGCAGTCCGCTTCCGGCCTTGCCTGAAGTGATCTTAGGGGCGAAGGTAACGTCAAATCCCTGCTGGTATCCAAGGTTACGGATGATCCACTTTGCCAGAGTCAGCTGGTCTGCAGCGTCTTCCACTGGGTGCGGAACTGGTTGAACTTTGCAAACGGGCCGCTCTCGTGATAGCCTCTCTGGTCTGTTGCCGGGAAGAGGTCGTCATCCTCGGCGATCACATAGTATTCAAGCTCTCCCATTGCCTGGAACTCGCATCCGGTCTTCTCCTTGAAGATCTTGCAGGCTTTTCTGAGTGTGTGCTCAGGGGCGCTTTCCAGAGGCTGGCCGTCCTTGTTGAAGAAGGAGCAGAGCATAGTTACTGTAGGAATCTCTGCAAACGGGTCCAGGAAAGCGGTGCGGAACCTTGGCAGTACATAAAGGTCCGAGCTGGAAGCCTCGATGAACTTGAAAAGAGAACTTCCGTCAACTCTTTCTCCGCAGGAGAGTATGGTGTTGAGATAATCCTCGTCGCTGATTACAAAATTCAGGGTCTTGAGTCTTCCGTCACCTGCAGGGTACATAAAGTTCACCATCTGGATGCCGTTGGCCTTGATGTATGAGATGATGTCTTCCTTGGTGAACTCGGAAGGCTTCTTTTGAAGGAACGCCACGATGGCGTTCGGGTTCATGCTTATTACGTTATTCATAAAACTATCGTTGAAATTTAAAAATCAAATCAAATTTGCGTATAAAGTTTTCAAAGATAAGTTTTTATTCCCGATTTCCCAAATAAAAAAGCCTCCCGGCGGAGGCTTTTTTAATCTTGCAACGCTTTGGCTAGGCGCCGAAGTTGTCGTACATGATGTTGTCCGGCTGTACGCCGAGATTATCCAGCATGTTGACGGCCGCGTTGGTCATCATAGGAGGACCGCAGAGGTAGTATTCGATATCCTCAGGAGCCGGATGGTTCTTCAGGTAGTTGTCGAACAGAACCTGGTGGATGAAGCCGGTAGGGCCAGTCCAGTTGTCCTCAGGGAGGGCGTCAGACAGTGCTACATTGTAGGAGAAGTTCGGGTTCTCCCTGGCGATTTCCGCAAAGTCCTCGTCGTAGAACATTTCTCTGCGTGAACGCGCGCCGTACCAGAAGCTGACCTTCCTCTTCGTGTGCAATGTCTTGAACAGGTGGAAGATGTGGCTTCTCATAGGAGCCATTCCGGCACCACCGCCGATGAATACGATCTCGTTGTCGGTATCCTTGATGAAGAATTCGCCGTAAGGGCCGCTGATGGTGATCTTGTCTCCAGGTTTGAGAGAGTAGATGTAAGAAGAGCAGATACCAGGATTTACCGGAACCCACTGCTTCTTTGCCCTGTCGAACGGAGGAGTTGCGATACGCACGTTCAGCATGATGATGTTGCCCTCTGCAGGGTGGTTGGCCATTGAGTAGGCTCTGAAGGTTGGAGTAGGGTTGACCATCTTCAGGCCGAAGATTCCCATCTTCTCCCAGTCTCCGCGATATTCAGGCTCTACCTCTATGTTCTTGTAGTCCACCTCGCAGGCAGGAACGTCTATCTGGATGTATCCGCCGCTGCGGAAGTTTACGTTCTCGCCCTCAGGCAGCTTCACCACGAATTCCTTGATGAAGGTAGCCACGTTGTGGTTGCTTACCACGGTGCACTCCCACTTCTTGACTCCGAGAACTTCCGGAGGAAGGAGGATGCCCAGGTTTTCCTTAACCTTGACCTGGCAGCCGAGTCTCCAGTTGGAGAGCTGCTCCTTGCGTGAGAAGAATCCGACCTCGGTAGGCAGGATGGTTCCGCCGCCGCTTACAACCTGGCACTTGCACATTCCGCAGTTTCCCTTTCCACCGCAGGCGGAAGGAAGGAAAATCTTGTTGTCTGCAAGGGTTGAAAGCAGGGTTCCGCCGGTAGCGACTTCAAGCTGCTTCTCGCCGTTGTTGATGTCTATGGTGACATTTCCTGATGGCAGGAGCTTGGCCTTTGCAAAAAGCAGAAGGGCAACAAGCAGAAGGGTGATGATCAGGAATACGATAATGGAAACTAAAATTACTGTACTCATATCCAATCCTCCTAGATGTTAATGCCCATAAAGCCCATGAAGGCGATAGCCATAAGGCCGGCGATTATGAATGTGATGCCAAGGCCCTGAAGAGGTTTCGGCACCTTTGAATATGCTATCTTCTCTCTGATTGCCGCAATCGATACGATGGCAAGGAACCAGCCCACGCCGCTTCCCAGTCCGTAGCAGGTTGCGATTCCCAGGCTCGGGAAAGCCCTCTGCTGCATGAACAGGGATGCACCCAGGATGGCGCAGTTCACTGCAATCAGCGGAAGGAAGATTCCCAGGGAGGAATACAGAGAAGGAGAATACTTCTCGACTACCATCTCCACCAGCTGCACGAACGAAGCGATAACGGCGATGAAGATAATGAAACTCAAGAAGCTCAGGTCTACATTTGCCAGGTCTGGAGAAATCCAGCTGAGGGCTCCCGGACTCAGCAAATATTTGTTCAAAAGATAGTTGATCGGAAGGGTGATGCCCAGCACGAAGATAACGGCGATACCCAGTCCGATAGCAGTTTTCACGTTCTTTGATACTGCAAGGAATGAACACATTCCAAGGAAGTATGCAAAGATCATGTTGTCTACGAAAATGCTCTTTACGAAAATGTTCAATGCTTCCATAGTGGTATGTGTTTATTTCTTGTCATCCTCTTTCTGAATGCTTCTCTGAATCCAGATAAGGCATCCGATAAGTATCAAAGCCATAGGCGGCATGATGAACAGTCCGTTGTTCATGTAACCTGCCTCGTAAAAACTCTGAGGGATTACCTGAAGCCCGAAGATGGTGCCGCTTCCGATAAGTTCCCTGAAGAAAGCTACTATCACCAGTATCAGTCCGTAGCCCAGTCCGTTTGCCAGACCGTCCACGAGTGAAGGCAGAGGCTTCTCGGTGAGACCGAAGGCCTCGATTCTACCCATGATGATACAGTTGGTGATGATAAGGCCCACATATACTGAGAGCTGCTTGCTCACGTCATAAACGTATGCCTTCAAAAACTCTGAAATCAGAATCACGAACATAGCAACCACAACCAGTTGCACGATGATTCTGATTCGGTTAGGTATAGTCTTTCTTATCAATGAGATAAGGAAGCTAGAAAGTCCTGTCACAAGGGTAACGGAGATTCCCATCACGATTGCAGGTTCCAACTTTACAGTTACCGCAAGGGCAGAACAGATACCAAGCACCAGCACCGTGATAGGGTTGGCCTTGATTATAGGTGTAGTGAATATTTTCTTGTCCATTGCCATAACTATTCAGTTTTAGAAGTTATCTTTTGAAGATAAGGCTTGTAGAGCTCCATCCAGTTGGAAATCATTTTCTGTACAGCGGTTGAAGTGATGGTGGCGCCGCTGATGGCGTTGATTTCGTTGTTCTGAGGTTTTGCCCCACCGCCCTTGACGACGATTATCGGAACAATATTGCCGCCTTCCAGAACCACCTTGTCTGTGAACTGGGAGCGGAACTTGTCTGTAACGATTTCTCCACCAAGTCCAGGAGTCTCGCTGGCGTGGTCGAAGAGGGCGCCGGCAATCTTGCCGTCTTCCTTTACTGCAATGTAGGTCCAGATCGGGCCCCAAAGGCCTGCTCCGTAGCCTGACAGAATGTAGTTCTTTCCTCCTTCAGGAGTCTGGCAAACGAATACAGGGAGTTGGATCTGCTTTGCAAGCTTCTCTTTTTCAGCCTCGTCCTGGAGACCTTCCATCTTCCTTATGATGTCGAACTGGTCTGCTGTAGATACCTTGAAGGCATCGCTGGCATCCAGATTTTCAGTCTCGGATTTGAGGACTTCTCCATCAGAATTGACTACCAGAGCTTCTGTGATGTATTTCTTGAACTCGTCCTGAACATAGCTGTTTCTGTCTGAAACAGTCTTGGCGTCCTTTGCCAGGCCAGCGCAGCCCAGGATGTTCATCTGCTTCTCAACCTTGATGTTGGTCTGCTGCTTGTCCTTCAGTCCCATGGACACCAGGGCGAGGATAGTAGCCACGATAGCTACCATAACTATCGTGTAAATTACCGTGTATGTGTTTTTGTTAGTATCCATATCGCGATTATTTTGCGGCTACAGCTCTCTTCTCTCTCCTGCGGATGTTCTTTCTCACCACGCACCAGTCAATCAGAGGTGCCATAGTGTTCATCAGCAGGATAGCGAGCATCATACCTTCTCTGTATCCAGGGTTGAACAATCTCAGAATAATACACATGGCTCCGATCAGGAATCCGTAGATCCACTTGCCTGTCTCTGTCTGTGCTGAAGAAACAGGGTCTGTAGCCATGAACACGGCACCGAATGCAAAGCCGCCCATCACCAGATGGTTCAGCGATGCGTCGAAGCCAACAGCAAGCGTTCCGACTGCAATTGCACCGGCAACGCAGGATACCATAATCTTCCAGCTGGCAACGCCGGTCCAGATCAGAAGGACGGCACCAAGCAGGATGGCGATGGTTGAAGTTTCTCCGACTGATCCTGGGATGTTACCGATGAACATCTGCAGGAAGTCAGGAGTAGTTCCGGTATCGGCCAGCTGAGCCAGCGGGGTTGCGCCAGAGAATCCATCCACAACCTTGTCGGCATGTCTGCCAAGTCCACCGATCCATACGGTATCTCCAGTAATCGTTGAAGGATAGGCGAAGAATACGAAAGCTCTTGCCAGAAGGGCTGGGTTCCAGATATTCATTCCGGTTCCACCGAAGATTTCCTTTCCGAAGATTACGGCAAAGGCGACAGCCAGTGCGAGTACCCACAGAGGTATGTCTACCGGCATGATCAGAGGAATGATGAATCCTGTAACCAGGTATCCTTCATTTACCTCGTGGCCTCTGACCTGAGCTACCGCGAACTCGATTCCGAGTCCCACGATGTAGGAAACCAGGATCAAAGGAAGGATGCGGTAGAAACCGTACCAAACCTTCATCCAGAATCCCCACTGAAGTCCGAAAGCCAGAGAGTGCTGGTCACCAGTGTTCCACATTCCGAAGAAGAATGCAGGCATCAGGGCCATCACGACTACAATCATCACTCTCTTGATGTCCACGCAGTCCTTAATGTGAACCTTTCCTGTCGTAGTGGTTGAAGGAACGGCGGCAAAGGTTTCGAAGGCGTCAAAGGTAGAGTGAAGCCAGCCGAGCTTTCCTCCCTTGGAGAATGTCGGCCTCATCTTGTCCATTGTTTTGAGAATCCAATTCATAACCTTATGCCATTTCTTTAAGCATCAGATCAATGCCCTGGTCTACGATTTTCTGGATCTCAATCTTGGAAGGATCCACATATTCGCAGAGGGCAAAGTCCTCGCCGATTACTTCATAAATTCCGAACTGCTCCATCTTCTCGATATCGCCAGCCAGTATGGCCTTGAGCAGATAAACCGGGTAGATGTCCATAGGAAGCACTTTTCCGTAAACATCGGAGACGATGAATGCTCTCTCGCCGCCGTTTACGTTGGTGTCCGCTTCATACTGTTTCTTAGGGGCAAGCCAGGAGAAGTAGCTCCTTGATGTGCTGAATTTCTTCATCCTGAATGGCTTGGCCCATCCGAAAAGTTCTCTGTAATTGCCTTCTGTAAGGAAAGTTACGGTGTCATCATAGAAGCCGAGGGTTCCGTTTTCACCGACGTTCTCTCCACAGAGAGGATTGCCGCTGACATATCTTACGCCAACTTCCTGTCCGTAGAGTTTCTCTTCTTCCTTAACCCCGGCAGCCTTCCTGAAGAAACTCATCGGAGTTCCCGGAACACATCTTACATAACCAGGGTCCAAAGCCCTTGGACCTGCCACGGCAACGGTTCTGGTTACATCGTAGATACCCTTTGAGAGCAGTTTTCCGATTGCAGCCAGAGCCTGAGGCTGAACAGTCCATACGATTTCACCCTTGCCTATAGGGCAGAGGTGATTGATCTGCACGCCGACGTTTCCGGCGGGATGCGGACCCTTGAACATTGTCTTCTCAACATTCCTGAGAAGGTTGAGAGGGGAACCTCCGCCATTCTTGGCGTCGAGGTTCACGTATACCTTTCCGTTTGTGAATTTTGCCAAAGCGTCCACTGCAAGCTGCATGGCATCAGCATCGCCCTTGACGGTGAAGTTGATGTCGGCAGCCAGAGGAGCGGAGTTGAAGGCAGAAATCACGATAGCTTTTGGCGTGTCTTCAGGATTAGCGATAATCCCGTACGGGCGCTGGATGATGCAGGCCCATAAGCCACTCTCGAGCAATACTTTCTGAATCTCCTGCCGGCTTGCGGATGAAGGGCTCAACTGCTTGAACTGCACGTATTGAGTCTCTTTGTCCGGAGTAATCTCCACAGCCAGAAGCTTTCTCTTTTCGCCTCTGACTATGGCCTTTACCACACCGCTGACAGGAGCAGAGAAGCCAATCTCCGGTCTTTTCTTGTCTGCAAAGACAAACTGGCCGGCCTTAACGGCGTCGCCTTCCGCAACAAGAAGCTTCGGAACCATGTTCCTGAAGTCTGAAGGCTTGACGGATATGACTTCCTCCCCGAGAGTCTGCAAGACTTTCTTCTGGGCCTCGCCCTTAAGGCGCAGGTCCAAACCTTTGTGAAGTCTTATAGTCTCCATATCTGTTTGTTGATTATTATTTTAATTGTAAATGTCTTACTTTACTACAACCGACAAATATAAGCAATTAATCGCAATTTTTCCTTAAATTTGCTATCCGTATGGAAAATGAAGGGAATAAAATTCTGGAAGGGTTGAATGAGGCTCAGAAAGAGGCTGTTATGTGTCTTACCGGGCCTTGTCTGATAGTTGCCGGGGCAGGAAGTGGCAAGACAAAGGTACTGACCTGCAAAATCGCGAACATACTTTCTCACGGATACAAGCCTTACAGCGTGCTGGCGCTTACATTCACGAACAAGGCCGCCAGGGAGATGAAAGGAAGGATAGCGGATATGGTCGGGGAGAGGGCAGCAAGGATGATCTATATGGGGACATTCCACTCCATATTCCTGAGATTTCTCAGGCAATATGCCGCTCTGCTGGATTTTCCTCCGGGATTCACCATCTACGACAAGGACGATAGCAAAGCTCTCATAAAGCGCTGCATCAAGGAACTCCAGCTGGATGACAAGGTCTACAAGCCCAACGAAATCTCCAGCCGCATATCCGAGTGCAAGAACAATTTCATCACTCCGCAGGAGTATCTTAACCATCCGGAACTGATTGAATCTGACAAGAGAACCCGCCGTCCTTTCATCCAGGGCATATATGAGATGTACCAGAGAAAGTGCAAGGAGCAGGGGGTGATGGATTTCGACGATATCCTCCTGAATACCTACCGCCTTCTGGCCAATCATCCGGATGCTTTCGCCCAGATCAAGGCCCGTTTCCAGTTCATACTGGTGGATGAGTACCAGGATACCAACTATCTCCAGTATGTGATACTTAGAGCCTTGGCACAGGATCACCAGAACATAACCGTGGTTGGAGATGATGCTCAGAGCATTTACGCCTTCCGCGGGGCAAGAATCGAGAACATACTCAATTTCCAGAAGGATTATCCCGATGCAAGGGTTTTCCGCCTGGAGCGCAACTACCGTTCTACCCAGACCATAGTCAATGCAGCCAATTCCGTTATCAGCAAGAACAAGGGACGAATCACAAAGGAGTGCTATTCCAAAAGGGATGTGGGACAGAAGATAGAACTTCTTCAGGCCTACACGGAGCAGGAGGAGGCTCTTTTGGTTGCTTCATCGATCATGGCCCAGATCCACCGTTCCGGTGCCCGTTTCAAGGATTTCGCCGTTCTCTACCGTACCAATGCCCAGAGCAGGAACATCGAGGAGGCATTGAGAAAAAAGAATATTCCGTATAAGATATACGCCGGCCATTCTTTCTACGAGAGGGCGGAAATCAAAAGGATGGTTTCATACCTGAGGCTCATTGCCAATCCTCAGGACGACGAGGCCTTCAAGCGTACGGTCAATTATCCGTCCAGGGGCATAGGCGCGACATCCATGGAAAGGATCATCGCTCTTGCCGCCGCCAACGGCAAGTGCCTGACGGATGCGGTAATGAGCTATAGCGCAGAACAATTCCAAATCCGTCAGGGTTTGCTGGACAAGGTCCGCGATTTTACCCTCAAGATGGAAACTCTCCGTTCCAAGGCCCAGACGGAGGATGCCTACCAACTTGCCATGGAGATGGACAGCCTTTTCGGCATAACAACTGCCTTGAAGGCGGATACTTCTCTCGACGGACAGACCATTCTGGAAAACGTACTGGAGTTCCTGGACAGCATAAAGACCTTCGTTGACGAAGGAGTTGAAGAATTCAAGCAGTACGGAGATGACGGGGAATATGGTCCGGAAGTGGTTACAATAGACCTTTTCCTGCAGAACATAGCCCTTGTCGCCGATTCGGATTCAGCCCAGGAGAGTTCCGAGACTTCCCATCCGGCCGCAATGGAAGACAAGGAAGATGACAGGGTTTCCCTTATGACCGTCCATTCTTCCAAGGGGTTGGAATTCCCTTACGTCTATATCACAGGTCTGGAGGAAAACCTTTTCCCTAGCGGAGGTCCTTCCGGAAATGCCGAGAAGGAGATAGAAGAGGAGCGCAGGCTCTTCTACGTGGCTGTGACCAGGGCCGAGAATGCCGTCAGGCTTTCCTTCTCAAGATCCAGGTTCCGCTGGGGCAATTACGAGAACAATCTTCCAAGCCGCTTCATCAGGGAAATTGACCGTCAGTTCATCCTCAACCCGCTGGAAGAAACCATTCCGCAGCACACTTCCTCTCCATTCGGTCAGGTTGGATGGACAGGTTTCCCGAGAACTGAACGCCGCGCTGCCCCTAAACCTTCTTCACAGCCTTCTTACCCTGCGCCACAGCGTCCGCAGTTTACTCCATCCACATCGCTGAGGCCTAAGAATGAGAACTTTGTCGCCGATGCGCCTACGAGGATGAAAGAGGGTATGAGGGTTGAGCACGAGAGGTTCGGAATGGGCAGGATCATTACTCTCAGCGGCAATGCAGGAGACCTGAAAGCCATTGTGGACTTCGATGAGCATGGCCGCAAGACCCTGCTTCTGAAGTTTGCGAAGATGCGAATTGTGCAATAGTGGAACGGAATTTGTAATAGATAGCACTGTTTTTCATAGTTTAAGTTTAGGTTAAGTCAAGGCTTCGGCCTTGCGGAAGAGGATGGTCAACAGCCATCCTCTTTTTTTTTCAGGGGCGGACACAGTCAATTGTACCGTTTGGTTTGCAATGCGTTCAACTCCCGCATTATCTTGCACTTGTCTAACTTAAAAGTGCATATGATATGAAGGGATTATCAAAGAAAGAATTCAGAGGATGCATGCCTGAACTCCAGCGGGCTTTCTTATGGATTGTGGCGGCGTCAGCTTTGGCGCTTAGTCTGGCGTCCTGCATCAAGCCCCTGAATCAAAAGGAAGATGAAAAGGAAAAGGACACCGACCCCAACAAGGGAATGGCAGCGCTGACCTTTTTCCTGGATAGGGCATCCTACGATAGCTGCCTAGTAATAACAGATGAGGTTGAAGGTGTTGTCAGCTCATCGGCAATCAACACAAATCCATTGGATTCCAGTAACTACCGCCTCAAAATCTCCACTTCCGGCGGCGTGACTGTCTATGACAGTTCCTATGTGGGCCGTCCTGACATTTTTTATGTCAAGGCCGGTACATACAAGATCAGGGTTACTTCCAGGGAGTTCACCGAGCCGGATATTTATCCTCTATTTGGGCAGGAGCAGAGTGTCAAGGCTGTCAAGGACAGTACATTACAGGTGGAAATCGTATCCCGCCAGCTGACCGGCGGCATCCGGTTCAGCTTTACCCACGGCTTCACCAGCTGGTTCAAGGGTACGGGAATCTATCTGAAAAGGGACACCATAGTCGCAAAATACGGTTATGGCACAAGGCATTACCTGTATTTTTATCCGGGAGAAATATCGGTAATCTACAAGAACAAGGACGGCTATTCAACCTATACGCCGCCGGATAAGCCAGGTTATGCAGACACTCTTCTTTTCAAGCGCAAGCTCAAGGCAGCGGAACTTGTAACCATAGCCCTGGACTATGACCTGACCAAGGTTGCATACAATGGATTCTCCTTCAGGGCAGACACTTCTAGGGTTCGCAAAGACGAGTATTTCAATCTTGGCGGTATTGCTCCGTACGGTTGTAATTCCGTCTGGTACGCCCAGACCCACATCGGGGACACTATAAACCTTTTCGGATATATCGTGGGAGGAGATGTTTCCAGCACATCCTTCAAGAAAGAAAAGCCTTTCACCTCCAAGACCAACATAGTAATAGGCGCCCAGGACTGGCAGGCCTTAAGGGAAAAGACAATAGGGGTGGAACTCCCCAACGGGGAAATCAGGAAGAACCTAAATCTTGTCGACCACCCGGAGCATCTCAAGAAACCAATTGTAATTCACGGAGTTGTCAGCGACAGTTACTTCGGTTACCCGGGCCTGAAGAACGTCACTTCCTACCAACTCCTGAAATAACAGAAGGATAAAAGTTTTTGCAACCTATGAGTTGCATTTTGTGTAAGTATTATTATTTTTGCATTGCATATGGTTTTTGAACGAGTAATTGAGGGGAAAGACCATTTGTGGTCTGTCAGAGACAGATCCAAACAAAAGAATGAAATAGCTCTTTTATTTGAGCAGTGGTCAAACATTGATTTCTTGCTGGATTTTTTCATCAAGAATTTAGAAGATTTAAAAAGTTATTTCAATGTTATAAGGATTAGTGAAGCTATAGAGTATACTTTGGAGGATTGTCAACATTTGGAGAAAAAGATACTAGATTATCCTTCAACCGAGAATTTAGACTATTTGTTTAAGCCACTTTCAAGTTCTGATGCTCTTTTGATGGAAATGTCGAGAGAAAAGGCTAGAGTTTTTGACAGGATTTATCCTCCAAGTTGGCTTAGAGTTTATGCTATTAGATTAGAAAAAAATGTTTATGTAATTACGGGAGGTGCAATAAAATTGACAAGAACTATGCAGGAACGTTCTCACACCTTAGAACAATTAGAAATGATGAATAAGTGTAAGGATTTTTTATTGGCAAACAAAGTTTTTGATGCAGATAGTTTTATTGCATTTTCAGAGGAGGAAAATTTATGAAATCCAAGGCAATTGATTTTTTGGAAAAACATCAATCTGGAGAAAAGTCTTCATTTGAGGATGATGCCAGATATAGGAGAGAAAACGCTGACTGGCTTAGGCGTTCAAGAAATGTTGCTCTGGCTTTAATTGACTATATGCAAGATAATAATCTTAGCCGTTCCGATCTTGCCCAAAGACTTGGAGTTACCCACCAATATGTAAGTAAGATATTATCAGGCAAGGTGAACTTTTCCTTTAAATCAATATCAATTATTGAACAAAAATTGAGCATCGATTGTTTTAGGGCAGCCGCAGAAGTCACTCGTTAATAATTAATCGTTTTAATTGTACCAGATTCGGTACAATTACTAGATTAAATAATGAGTCCTAGTTAGTTGAATCGGAAATTTTCCAATCACGTGATTGGAAAAAAATTTCAGTTAGAATCTCCATTTATTAAATATTTTCTACTCACTGCGTAGAATATGTTGGGATTTGTGTTGAAACATAGAATTATCCGGAAAACCCTTTCTGTTGTTCAACCTTCAGCCACATTTCTTTAGCATCTTCCTGCTTAATGAAAAAATTCATCATTGCTGATCCTTTTTCAAATTGTCTCGTCACTGATGGGACAATTTCAGTTGTTGGGTTTGTCACATGACAAAAAAGTAATAATTTAGGACAAAGTGAGTCAAATGCATAAATAAAAGTCTCTGATATCTATAGATACCAGAGACTTTTGTACTTTATTGATTATTCAATATTTATATCATTCTGTTACAGGACGAATTGATAGTCCTGTGCAGCGCTGGCAATCAGCCCATATTCCGGCTCGAGGTGAATTCTGATAGAATCTACAGTACTCTGCATGGTCGCAATATAGAATGTCGAGAGATGATGACCAATAATAACCGTAAGAACCTGAATTATAAACAGAAGACAAACTCCTGTAGCCAGCACAAGGCATAAATATACTATTACCATTCTTTTTGCTGGTAATAGTATAGCCACGATCTTCCCAATTCCAAGTCCACGTACAGTCATACATAAGCTCCATAAATTCTTCCCATGTAGGCATTCTCCACTTTCCTCCCCAATTTTCTCTGGCGGCATCATCAGATAGTTCCAATATTGTTAGTTTATCTTGAATGCCATATATAATTTTATTATTATACTTTTTTTGGTTATAAGACTCTCCACCACACCACTTGTATGTGTTCCACCCGTAATATCTCTTTGATGTGATTTCTCCCCAAGCATAATAGTTGCCATAGTCTTTAGGTTTATTTGCACCAACATTACGGTTAGCCCATTTGACGGAGAGTCCTAAATCGACAACCTTGGGAGAATCTTCAGTTACAGTTATTTCGCATGTCGCTCCTATACCTGAGATATTGCACTCTATTAGTGTTGTACCTATATTCAAAGCATTAACGAGTCCATCTGGTGTAACTGTCGCTACATCAGGGTTAGAAGATGACCAGATAATGGTCTTATATGTAGCATTAGATGGATTTACCATAGCTGAAAGTTGTAACCTGTTGCCAATTACAAGTTCACGTGAACAAGGGGAAATGGTTACAGAGGTAATTGTTATAGAATTGGGTGTTATTGGATCGTCTGTTTTATTTTCTACACCTCCACATGAGCAAGAAAATAGAAGAATTATTAAAATTGATATTCTCAAAAGTCTATTCATTTTAAAGTTCTAAAAAAAACTATTGTGACTAAATAAGTATTATTCTAAAATCGACTCTGAATGTGACATTTTTATATATAACAATGCCGTTATGCAAGTCAGATGGCCTTTTATTAACATTTGGGAACATACAAATAGAAGAAATGTCTGTATTAATAATGGCAGACCTTAACTCTTCTATACTAATAGTGCTATTGGGCGCCTTTGAAAAGACTATACTTGATAAATCTATTTTCCATTTATACCATTTGATTATATCTCCTTTTGGAAATCCTATTTCATCTACTTCATAAGCAAGAACTTGACAGTTGTTTGGAACCTTACAATAATATATGTATTTTAAATCCAATAAATTATCTGTTGCGAACTTGTTGAAAGTTATATTCAACTGACTCCCCTGCGATTTGATACTAGTCGTTATTAAAGCATCGTGCTTTTCAAATAGTTTTGATGCAACTGTTGAAGAGAAAATGTAATTACTATCAGATTTCTCCAAAATACTTCCTAGAGTCATAAGATACTTCAGCTTGCTAGTTCCTTTCCCGATGCGATGACACAAAATATTGTAGAATTCTTCTGCTGTTGAGCCAACTTGCACATTATATCCATCGACATTCAGTGCGCAGTTTAGATTTCTTGTGCCAATCCGATGAGTCCACACTGAGAGAAAAAAATGCGTTTCTCTTTTTCGCCGATCATCTATTTCTTGATATGCAGCAGAAGGGAATGTAGATGTATAAAGAACAGCTTCAAAATCTTTGTTATATCTAAATCGTTTAATATTGTTAATATTGTGGTTATAACTGAATTGGGATGGCTCTGTTGTATCAAAACCATCATCAAAACGTGCTCTGTATAAAGACAAATTTAGCTCAAAGATGTAATCATAAGTTATGATTGGATTATGAACAAGATATTCTTCTAGGAAGCTTTGGTTTATGCTCTTATTATTAATATGTTTTTCCATATCTGTCAACTGTATTTCTAGCAAATGAAAGTACGACTCTTCTTTTTGTTTGATAAAAATGTGTTGTGTTGGTAGTATAGTTGTCATATAAGAAGACGCCTTTTTACAAGGATTTAGTTTTTGATAATAAGATTCAAGTTGCTCCTAATATTTGTTTTAAAAGTTCATTCTCATTAGGCTAAACTAGTTATTGCTTATTCACTTACAGCTCGAATAGTTTTTCCGAAGCACCGATTTCCTGCTCCACTAAATTGCATTGTAGAACTAAACGTTAGTGTTTGTGCAAGATAGGATTCCCACCCATAGTATAAAGATGATGACCAATAATAGCCATAAGAACCGGCATAATAAACACTATCTTGATTCTTCTCGTCAGCGGCAGGAAGAAAAATGCTGTTTCCGTTTTTCTTACTAGTGAGTCTGTACCCATTCACTCCATTTAAAGTTGTCCATACCATTGTGCAATTCTGCAAAAGTTCGGAGAATTCTCCACTTGTTGGCATTCTCCACGAGCCGCCTAGAATAATATGAGCAGCATCATCTGACGGTTCAAGTTTTTTCTTGTCGTCGACTTGGCCATATTTTGTATTAATATTGTATTTCGTTAGTTTATCGGGAAGATGTTCATTAGTAACAGTAGTTCCAGTACACCACTTATATGTGCTCCACCAGTAATAGCTCTTTGTTGTGGTTTCTCCCCAGGCATAATAGTCCCCAAATTCTTCTGGGGCTTTTGCCCCAAGATTACGATTAGCCCATTTGACGGAGAGCCCTAAATCTACAGCTCTCAAAGGTGCCGTTACTTTGACGATGCAGGTAGCTGTCTTACTTGAAGCTTTAGCTGTGATTATAGTGTTTCCTGCTTCGATAGCTTTAACTATTCCGTTACTTACTGTTGCTACATCTGTGTTGGAAGAAGTCCATTCAATGGACTTGTCTGTAGCATTGTCCGGTTTTACTGTTGCAGTTAAGGTTATTGTTGGGTTTTGTTGTACATCTAAGGCAACTTCATTTATATTCAATTCAACAGAAGATACAGGAATAAATGGTTTCTTTACAATAATATTGCAAGAAGCACTCTTTCCTCCTGCAACAGCGGTTATAGTTGTTGTCCCTTCCAATAGAGCAGAAACAAGTCCAGTCGGAGTTATCGTTGCTACATTGGAGTTAGATGAATGCCAGCTTATGTTTTTATCGGTAGCGTTAGACGGATTTATCGTTGCAGTAAGTTGGAATGTTTGGCCAATCTCAAGTTCTTTCGACGTGGAGGATATTGTTAATGAAGAAACAGCCACATTAGATGGTGGTATAAATAGTCCTTGCTTGGTTTGTTCCGAACTTCCTCCGCCACAAGATAAGGTTCCTATTATAATAATAGTAAAGGAGATAGCTTTATATATAAATTTCATAATAAACCATAAGAATTATTATTGTTATTTCTTAATGTTTTAATTCTCTTTGTTGGCATTAAGAAGTGCTAGAATTTGATCAATTTTAGTCTCGAGTTCAGCTAGTTTCTTTTCGATTCGGGTTAGGCTGTCACCGTGTTCTATAACATACTTTTCCATAACGCAATGGTTTATGCACTCTTCGGCTCCGGAAGAGCAGTTTATAAACAAAAAAAGTGTGGAGCCTTGCTTTATCTGTATGGAGGCTCCGGTAAGCCCTGGAACGGATAAAAACAATACTCCACACCCGTATGAAGAGCTTTGCGCTGTATCGTGTTTGCATGCAAGCATGCTGCACGGGTACATTGCAGGCGTGTTCATACCTGGTGATGAGTGCTTGCTGTCCTCGTTCCAATGAAAATTTACCGGATTTCCATACAAGGAGAAAGCGTACACTTTCAACAATATGTCTGTCAGGAGCTGAAATGGGATTGCCCTTGACTATACAAATATAAACATTTTTTTATTTGCCCCCTTACGGGTGCGGAATATTGTGGCGGGAGCTTCCGCCAATCCAAAATTAGGGCTGGGGAGAAAAATCGCTGAGGGAAATACTGTCCATTTTGTCCAAAACAAAACAGACACTGTCTGATGAGGCAGTGTCTGTTCTGAATTTTCTTGTTTTCCTGATTCTAGAAGCGGCGGTAGAAGAGGCGTGTCAGGAAGGAAATGCCGGCGCTGATGAGTGAACTGAAGAGCATTGTTTTCATCATGCTCTTTTGCTGTGATTTCTGCTGGGCCTGGGCTTGCTGCTGGTAGTTAACCGCCTGCTGAGGGGCCGTTGACTGTGCTTGGGCAGTGTTTTGGGAAGGGGCGGCGTTAACAGAGACTCCGCAATGAGGGCAGCTGGCCGCCTTGTCGGAAATCTGCTTTCCGCATTCTGTGCAATTGATGAGTGCCATATGGGTTAGTTTTTTGATTGTCCGGTTCGTTCAGGACAAATTTAATCAATTTTTTGGAGTATATTTGTATGGCTTAGCTTAATTCTGAGGTTATGGAAGAAAAGTATTTTGCTCACCCTACGGCGGTGATTGATGAGGGATGTTCCATCGGTGACGGAACAAAGATCTGGCACTTCTCCCACATTATGCAGGGGGCGGTTATCGGGGAGATGTGCAACATCGGGCAGAACGTGGTTATATCTCCAGGTGTTACGCTCGGGAGAAACTGCAAGGTTCAGAACAACGTATCTGTCTATACCGGAGTCATTTGCGCAGATGATGTTTTCCTCGGGCCTAGCTGCGTGTTCACAAATGTCGTGAATCCCAGAAGTGCTGTAAGCCGCAAGGACAGCTACCGCAGGACGATGGTGGGCAAGGGTGCGACCATCGGCGCCAACGCCACAATCGTTTGCGGTCATAACATAGGAGAATATGCCTTCATCGGCGCCGGTGCGGTTATAACAAAAGATGTTCTTCCATACTCCCTGGTCGTAGGGAATCCTGCCCGTCAGATCGGATGGATGAGTGAAAGGGGCTGCCGCCTGCTGTTCAAGAAGGAAAAAGGTGGAGATATGATAGCCGTCTGCCCGGAAAGCGGTCAGAGGTACAAACTCTACAACAAGATGGTTTACAAGCTTGAGGAGTGAGCCCAGCCGCGTGCAAACGATGTGAAGGTAGGCAATGTGTTTCCAGGGCTTCTGACTACGGAGTAACGTCTTGTTATTCTTGATATATCTTCCAGTTCCGTTATGTTGATGTTTTTAAGTATCCCCTTGTTTATCAGTTTGTAGACCTGGCTCTTCCACAGGAAGGAAACCAGAGGGGGAGCAGTTGAGGAAGTGCCTCTGCCGTATTCGACAAGGAACTTTATCGCGGCAGAAGGATCTTTCATCGTGGCCGCAACCTTAAGTGTGGTTGGGTTTATGCCGGAATCTGAGAGCATCGCGGAGATTTCTGCTGAAGTCTCGGGATCTCCTTCATAAAAGAGAAGCCTTGTCTCGGCGATGTCTATGTATTGGTTATCCTTTGTCAGCGAAGGGGAAACGGCCAGCAGGATATCTGTGAAGAAGTAATCCAGATCCTCTTCCTTTCCGCCGTCTTTGATTCCCACACTGACTTGGCCATTCAGGACAGCTTTTTCAATCTGTTTGAGATCCAGGATCTTGTGGCTTATGTTGCTGTTTGGCGATAAGCGGCACCAGTCTGCTGCAAAGTCCGGAAACATTCCATGGTATAGGGCACAAGGGATGCCGATGGTGAAATTCCCTTCTGTAACGGTGGAAAGAAGGGCGCTCTCCTGTGCCATATCCTTATAGAGGGACAATATCTTCTTAGCCTTCTCCAGGAGGATTTCCCCGCTGTAGGTCAGACTGTACCTGTTGCCCTGCCTTGAGAAAAGCTTCACTTTGTATTCGTCTTCCAGAGCTTTTATGTGCTTGCTGACTGCCGGCTGGGAGATTCCCAGGGCCTCGGCCGTGTGGCTGTAGTTCAAAAACTCGGCTGCCGTAACAAAAACTTTCAGTCTGAAATCCATATTGCAAACACTCTTAACAACCACTAATATAGTGTTTTTTCCGATTTGTAGAGCGCGCCAAGGCACGAATTTGCAAAAGTTGTGGTATAATATGTGTATAGTGAGAAAGAAAATATTATTAATTTCGCTTCGTTTTTATAAGCATTAGGACATGAACAGGGTCGATACTAAAATTGGTAACCGGATAAAATCGGTCCGTGAAGCCAGGAAAATGACGGTTGAAGATATCAAGAAAGAAACAGGATTAAGCAAATCTTATCTGAAAGAGATTGAAAATGATGATGATACACCGAATCTTGGCAATGTGTCTAAGATTTCAAAAGTATTAGGAATCAGAACCGGAACTTTCCTGGATGGTGAGGAAGACCTTTCCCCGGTTGTTTCTTCCCTCAAGTCAAGGAGGAGGGTGAACGGCATCCGTGGCCGCAGCGCCGGAAGGGACCATATGCACTTCTTTTCTCTTTCAACTCAGAAGAAAAACAGGCAGATGGACGCTACCGTGATTATCCTGGATCCGGCAGGAGGAAGGAAATTCTATAAATCCCATGAAGGGGAGGAATTCCTGCTTGTGCTTGACGGCAAGCTTGAAGTCGGCTACGGAAAACAGGTTTATGTCCTAAAGCCAGGGCAGAGCATTTATTACGATTCGATAGTTCCTCATCATCTCGCTTCAGCTCTCAAGAGGAAACCTTGCAAGATTCTGGCAGTGACATATTTCCCTGCATAGCCCAAATCAATTTTCTGCTATGGTAAAAAGAATCAAGGAGATACGAGACAATGCTTCCCGCAGGGTCTCCGATATTCTGGCGGATATCCAGAGCCGTCTCAAAAGGAAGAACCGCGAACTTCCGCTTTCTGACAGGACGATCGGCCAATGGCTTGAAAAATGGGCCAGCGAATGTCCGGACAGAGAGGCCCTGGTTTATTCTGACCGTGACCTGAGGTTCACTTACGCCCAGCTGAACCATCGCGTGGATACTTTGGCGAAAGGATTCATAGGAATAGGCGTGACCCGCGGAACCCACGTGGGCATATGGGCGACGAATGTCCCTGACTGGCTGACGGTTATGTATGCCTGCGCCAAGATTGGAGCGGTGTGCGTTACCGTCAACACGAATTATCAGCAGAACGAACTGGAGTATCTGTGCAAGGACGCTGACCTTCACACTCTGTGCATCATCGACCGCGACAGGGATACGGATTTTCTCGGAATGACCTACAAGATGCTGCCCGAACTCAGGGAATGCGAAAGAGGCAAACTGGAGAGCAGCCGTTTCCCTTGTATGAAGAACGTGGTTTTCATAGGCCAGGAAAAATATCGCGGAATGTACAACACCCAGGAACTTCTCATTCTCGGCGAAAACACAGATGACACTGAACTGGACAGGCTGAAAGCCCAGGTGAAGTGCAACGATGTCGTGAATATGCAGTACACATCGGGGACGACAGGTTTCCCTAAAGGAGTGATGCTCACTCACCGCAACATTACCAACAACGGTTTTCTGACCGGCGAGCACATGCTGTTCTCCTCATCCGACAGGCTTTGCTGCTGCGTTCCTCTTTTCCACTGCTTTGGAATTGTGCTGGCCACGATGAACGTCATCACCCACGGCTGCACCCAGATAATGGTGGAGAGGTTCGACCCTCTGGTGGTGCTGGCTTCCATTCACCGCGAGAAATGCACGTCTGTCTATGGAGTGCCTACGATGTATATCGCGATGCTCACTCACCCTATGTTCAAGATGTTCAACATGAGGAGTCTGAGGGTGGGAATAATGGCCGGGGCCCTCTGCCCGATAGAGCTTATGCGCGAGGTGGAGGACAAGATGTTTATGAGGGTTACCAGCGTTTACGGCCTGACAGAGGCTTCCCCTGGAATGACTCATACCAGATACGAGCAGTCTTTCGAAGAAAGATGCACAACGGTAGGCTACGAGTTCGAGCATACGGAAGTGAAGATAATCGAGCCTGGAACAGGGCGTTTCTGCGATGTGGGAGAGATAGGTGAATTCTGCAACCGTGGCTATAACAATATGGCCGGATACTACAATAATCCGGAGGCCACCTCAGAGACTATCGACAAGGACGGATGGCTGCATTCCGGAGACCTCGGCTATCTGGACGAGAACGGAAACTTCAGGGTAACAGGCAGAATAAAGGATATGATTATCCGCGGAGGAGAAAACATCTACCCGAGGGAGATAGAGGAGTTCCTGTACCATCTGCCTGGAGTCCAGGATGTCCAGGTTGCGGGAATCCCTTCCAAGAAGTACGGGGAGGCTGTTGCGGCATACATTATCCAGAAACCGGATGCTCATCTTACTGAAGAAATCGTGAAGGACTTCTGCTTCGGAAAGATTTCCAGATTCAAGATACCTAAATATGTCCTCTTCGTGGACGAATATCCTCTTACCGGCAGCGGCAAGATCCAGAAGTTCAAACTGAAGGATATCGGACTGAAGATGCTCGCCGACCAGGGAGTCAAGATTGAGTAAGATTTCTATATCTTTGCGACTTATTATGAGAGAAATGAGATTGGCGGCAATATTGCTTGCCGCATTGCTTGCCGTTTCCTGCAAAGGGAAGGGGGACAAGCCTGAAGCTGAAACACTTAGCGCGAACCCAACCACGCTTTCACTGCTCCCGAACTCATCGGGGACAATTGACATAACCTCTAATGTGGCGTGGACGGTAACCGCTCCGGCCGGCTTTACCGCAAGCCCAACTTCCGGCAGCAAAAACGGAACAATTACTGTTACGGCGGGATCTTCTCCGATTTCCGGTTTCCTCAAGATCCAGGGCAAAACCAAGTCCGCAACGGTTTCACTGACTGCCGCAGAAGCTGATCTGGCCCTGTCTGAAACAGGTGGCACGGTTTCCTACGAAGCCGGCAAGACGGTATCTTTCCAGGTTATATGCAACGGGGACTGGAACATAACGCTTCCAAACCCTAAACCGGACTGGCTGACGGGGGTTACCCCTTCATCCGGAAGCAAAGACGCCACGGTAACAGTCACCACAGGACTGAACGGGGGCAAAACAAAACTACAGACCTTCCTGACCGTAAAATGCGGAAAGAAAACTGCTTATTATACTATAACCAAGGATCCGGCACCTAATGTCGCGCCTACAAAACCAACGAATCTCCAGCCAAACGGAAGCAACGTGGAGACTATCACCACTTTCTCCTGGAACGCTTCTACGGACCTCAACGGTGACAAGATTACGTACACGGTCATGCTTTCCAAGGATAACAGCAACTGGACTTCTGTCGGCTCAACGGATAAGACATCGCTGAAGAACAGCCAGGAACTGGACAAGAATACCAAATATTACTATAAGGTTATCGCCGATGACGGATATGAAGGAGGCAAGACTGAGAGCGATGTGGTGAATTTCACAACAGGAAGCAGCAAGAATTCCTGGGCCGACGGAGAGGTAAAGCAGTATAATGTCAATCAGGATGGAACCATTACGGAAGTGCCTCTGGGCTCCGAGCCTAGACCTGTTAAACTCATTTTTACCGGAGATGGCTACACTCAGGACCTGTTTACCTATGGCGGGCAGTTTGACCAGGAAGTTGATGCGGGAATAAAGGCGCTTTTCGAGTATGAACCTTACAAGTCTTACACTCATTATTTCACGATTTACAAGGTTGCGGCCTATTCCAACGAGGCTGGAATGAGTGTCGGGGACAGCTATGAGCACCCTAAGACAAAAGTGGACACCAAATTCAAGTGCACCTGGGAGGGAGGAAACTCCACGGGAATAGACTGTGATGCGGATATTGTTGTGGAATATGCGGCAAAATGTCCTGGAATTGAAGGGAGTACAGATGATGAGACCTGGGCGAATCTTACCTGGAGTCCTGTAAGCATCATAATAAACGCTTATGCTTATGCCGGTACCAATCTATGGTATGGTGTCAATGGGGGAATGAGGATGATTTCCATTGCCCAGACTCCTGCCCGCCAGCCTTCCTACGGTGCTTACGATGGTTTTGCCTTTACCCTCAGGCACGAATTCGGAGGCCACGGTTTCGGACTTCTGGATGACGAGTATGTTTACTATAGCACTCAGAAGTATCCTAAGGACGATGAAGAAGACTTCAGATACTGGCAGGCTGCAGGAGCTTTATGCAATACTTATCTGCCAGGGTGGAATTCGGATGAGAACAACTGGTATTCGGACGCCGATCATTGTAATCTGTCTCTTACTCCAAAAGTCGAGGGTGTTAACTGGAACAGTTTTGCGACCAGGGAAGATTATGCCCCGGCCCAGATCCAGCTCTTCCTGGGAAGCGCATATTACGGTAAGGGAATATACCGTTCGGAATATACCAGCTGCATGGTGGATAACATCCCTCATTTCAACACTATAAGCCGCTGGAAGATTTATTCCAGAATCAAACTCACCGCAGGTGAAACTCCTACTCTGGAAGATTTCATAACCAGGGATACTGACAGGACAAACACTTATGCTTCCGGAGCCCCAGGAACAAAGTCCGGTAGCGGAAGGATGAAATGCAAAGGCCCGGTAGTTAAGAGGTCAAGGCACTCTAAATCTCACCGCCTCAGACATTAAACAAAAAACGGATGGCCAGTTGACCATCCGTTTTTTGCGGTGCGTACGAGGCTCGAACTCGTGACCTCCTGCGTGACAGGCAGGCATTCTAACCAAACTGAACTAACGCACCATTCCGTTTTGGGAGTGCAAATATAGATATCTTTTTGGAATGTGCAAATGGTTTTTAAGAAAAAAATGAAAAATGCACGTTTCCGTAATGCCTCTCCTTTATAAAATGTGGATGGGTGGAAAAATCATAGTCTGCCCCGTGCTCCAGGATAAAATATCCCTGGCCGCTCAGGATAGGGTTTTCCCGGTTGAAAATCTTGTCCGGAAGGGTATCTATGCCCTCCAGTTTGTATGGCGGATCGGCGAAAATGAAATCGAAAGTGCGGTTGCAGATATCCAGGAAATCGAAAACGTTACTGTGTACGGTACGGATTTCCTTCAGCCCCAGGTTTTTGTGCATTTTGCTGATGAAAGAGGCGTTCTTGCGGTTCATTTCCACGCAAATGGCTTCTTTCCCGCCTCTGGAGATGAATTCAGCGCTGATGCTTCCCGTTCCTCCGAAAAGGTCCAGGAGGCTGAATCCCTCCAGTTCATATTCGCTTTCCAGGATGTTGAACAGCCCTTCCTTGGCAAAATCGGTGGTAGGCCTGGCAGGATAGCCTGCAGGCGGGTTTATGGTTTTCCCTTTAAGTTTTCCTCCGATTATTCTCATTATGTCTCTAGAGGCAGAGCTTTATGTCCTTGACATATGTTTTTAGCATCTTGAGCTGGGCATCGTCTGCCTTTCCGATAAAGTTTACGGTTGTCTGCTGAGGGTTTATCTGGCTTTTGTTGAGAATTTCCAGCATATAGTAGACAGCCGTAGGAAAGTCCACCGTGTGGTAACTGTTGGCGGAAACCAGACGCTCTCCTTCCGCCAGAAGGATGCAGGTCTGCTTCCTTTCAATGTCAAAATCCACGATGAGCTTGTTGTGATCCTTGAGGGCGGCGAGGTCTTTCAGATGCTTGTATACGGTAGGCAACACACCGGCTTCCGGGGTGATGGAGCCGTTTCTTCCTTCCCAACCATAAATCAGAACTGCCGAATACTGAGGTACGGGTACAGAAAAAACTTCTGCACCCTTTTCCTCAGGGAACAAGGTGCAGAAGATATTATCCCGGGTTTTATTGTCTGAAAAACCTTCGGGTACAAGTGTAAACAGTTGTGTCGGAGAGTAGTCAGACATTATTCCCAGTTGCCGGCATTGTTGTTAGGAGCATCTATGCTTCCAACCTTCAGGCCAGGGAACTTGTTCATCTTGTCTTTCTCGGAGTTGAGGTTTACCAGAAGCTGGTGATCCATGCCTTTGAGAAGATCGTTGAAAGGAATAGTTGCCTCAAACAGAGGAACATCCACTCCTGAAACCTGCTTAACGATGCTCTTCATATTGATCTTGGCACCATCTGAGAAAGGAATCTCGGCAAGCTTGTTGATATCAAAATCAGGCCTCTTGAGCAATGTATCCTTAACGTTGATTTCACTCTTGATTGAGAATACGAGGTTCTTGTCGCCTTTCTTGTAGAGTTCGTAAAGATCCTTGTCTGTGAGCTTGTTCTTCTTGTTTGCATTCCTTACAGCATCCGTATGGGCTACCATTGCGGAGTCATTTACGGATCCGATCTGCATGTTGATGATCATCTTGTCATTCTTGTAAAAATCAGCCAGGGTGTCCAGTGTGGTGGCGAATTTTCCGTACTTGTTCTTGTAGGCAACCTGAAGATCGCGGATGTCTTTCAGTTTCTGAATGGCAACCTGCTCTCTGGCAGCTCTTTCTTCGTTGAACTTGATTGGTTTCATTACGCCCTTTACGATCAGGTATCCCAACAGGATGATGATGATAGGGAGAATAACAATGGTAAATAACTTTTTCATATGTGTGTTTCTTATTTCCTTATAGGTTTAACAAGGACAAAAATAAAAAAAATCTTCTCATCAAGCAATTATTTTTAATTTTGCCTTTCGTTAGAGTTATGATAATAGAGTCGAATATCGCAGGGAGCTTTTGCCAGATGCTCCTCCCGGCAAGAAAAATCGTTATAGTGGGCCATCACAATCCGGATGGAGACTGCATTGGCAGCCTGACCGGAATGAGGGCATGGATGGAGAGTTTCTACAAGGGGAAGGAGGCTGTAGAGGTTTCTATGGTTGTTCCGAACCATATCCCGTATTATCTGATGTTCATGGACGGGGCTGATTCCGTGGTGATTTATTCGGACAACCCGGACAGGGCCATTTCCCTTCTGAAGGAGGCGGATACCATTATCTGTATGGATCTCAACGATCTGGCCAGGACAGAGGAGATGGCGGACATCATTAGGAAGAGCCCTGCCAGGAAGATAATGGTTGACCACCATCCGTATCCTGAGAAGTTTGCGGACCTTGTGGTTTCCACCACGGAGGTTTCATCGGCTTCTGAACTGGCCTGGTGGCTGGTTTCTGAAGCGTCACATCAGACGGGGACCGTCATACCCAAGGAATGCATGGCATCCCTGTATACGGGAATGATGACGGATACCAACAATTTCTGCAATTCAGTATTCTCTTCCACATTCCTTATGGCTTCCCAGATCGCCGAGGCCGGAATAGACAGGGAAAAGATACAGATGGAGATAATGAACAGCTTCTCCGAAGAGAGAATGAGGCTTATGGGGCTTATGCTGATGGAGAAGATGAAGGTTTATCCTGACCTGAAGGCTGCAGTGCTGGTTCTGGATCAGGAAACCAAAGACAAATACAATTATCGCGACGGGGATTCCGAAGGCTTTGTAAATCTGCCGCTGAAGATCAAGAATGTTGAAATTTCTGCTCTGTTTACGCAGGGGAATGGATATATTAAAGTATCTTTGCGGAGCAAAGGAGCCGTTTCGGTGAACCGGCTCTGCCGTCTGTTCTTCAATGGTGGCGGTCATGAAAGGGCTGCCGGAGGCAGGCTTTACGATAAGCCTATAGAGGAAGTGGCGGATTATTTCGAGAGGTCCCTGAGGTTGTTCCTCGGTGGATTCTCGGCATAGCTTTTGATGTAGATTTTATTCGTATGGTCAAGAAATATCTGATATTGTGCATTGCGGCTCTTCTGGCTGTCTGCTGTGACAAGGAGGATCGCAAAAATACCTATGCAAATCAGGAGGCGCTGATAGATAGCTATGTATCATCGCTGAGTACTGACTATACTGTTGTTTACAACGATGGCGTGGTAAGGGTTATACTGGACGAGGGAGGCTCCCGGACTCTCCAGAGCGGGGATTCACTTTATTTCCATTTCAGCGGATATGTTTTCAGCCACGGCAAGGGAACATTGTTCGCAACAAACGACCCGGAGGTTGCAGCAGAGAACGGTTTTGTTACAGACGGCAAGGCCTTTGGGGTAAAGTACGGGCATTCCGCCTTGGTGGAGGGCCTGAAAAAAGGCCTGGAAGGAGTTAAGGAGGGAGAGCATTGCTATATAATCTTTTCTGCCAGATATGGTTATGGCAATCAGATCATGTCCACTCTTCCCAAGATGACACCGCTGTTGTTTGAAATGGATATAGACAAGATTACGAGAAACTGATAATATTGACAATATGAGCATAAAGCTGAGATTTGCTTTTGTGGTGCTGGCCTTTGCGGCTTTAGCAGGATGCGCCAAAGAGAAAGATTTAACCGAGCGTGAGGTACAGGAGAGGATACTGGACGCGTACATTCAGGCCAATTGTCCTACAGCCCAGAAACTCACTTCCGGACTTACCATTTTGAGCCTGGATCCTGGCTCTGGACCAATAGCTCCTGGCAATAACGACGGAATATACATACATTACAATACCTATGATTTGGACGGAACATGCCAGAGCACCACAGACTCCATAAAGGCAAGGATGTTGGGTACTTACGATCCTGGCATCTATTACGGGCCATCCCTTTTCATCCTCAACTCTTCCATAACTCAGGGAATGAAAGAACTTCTTGGGAAACTCCATCAGGGGGGTAGTGTAACTGCAATTATTCCTCCATGGCTTACATCTACCGGAACAAGCTCTTCTTCATATTCTAACGCAGGACAACAATCTTCCATCAGCATGATTTATGAGGTAAAAGCAGGAATAGTGATAGATGATGTGATCAAATTTCAGAAAGATTCCTTAGAGAGTTATTCCAAACTCTATTTTACCCCTAAAATAGATTCTACGGCAATGGGATGGTACTTCCGCAACTTTACTCATCCGAGTGGTATTCCTGCAGCAGATACCGTTGAAGCCGGAAATAACGTTGGCGTATGGTATGTCGGCCGCCTTCTGGACGGATACGTATTTGACACAAACATCAGGGATACAGCCAAGAAATACAGGATTTATGATGCCTCCAATGATTATGAGCCATTAAGTGTGGAAATGGGCAAAACCTTTCAGGATATGACAACCTATGGATCCAGTGCAACAAGTAGTGATCAATCAATAGGCTCAGGGGGGTCTTCATCCCTTATAGTTGGTTTTGTAAGAGCGGTCAAGAACATGACTTACACAGATAAAAGTGTAACATTTTTCATGTCAGGTCTCGGTTATGGCTCAGAGGGTAAAATGACATCCGGCAAGGGGGTTCCGGAGTATGCGATGCTGAGGTTTGATATTTGGGTGGCGCATCCATCAGACACCAAGTTCCCGCCAACCAAAAAGAAATAGCATATACCTCTCAGACATATGGAAACAAAGAGAGAAAGAGAGCTGGCGGCCTTTGAAAGGCTGCTGGACGTTATGGACACGCTCCGCGAGAAATGCCCATGGGACCACAAGCAGACACTGGAAACACTCCGTCCCCAGACAATAGAAGAAACATATGAGCTTTCCGACGCTATCCTGAAGAAGGATATGTTCAATATTTCCAAGGAACTGGGAGACCTTCTTCTTCATGTTGTATTCTATGCCAAGATCGGAAAGGAGCAAGGTGAGTTTGACATAGCTGATGTTTGCAATAAATTATGCGACAAGCTGATATATCGTCATCCCCATATCTACGGTGATGTCCGGGTAAAGAATGCTGAAGAGGTTGTAGGCAACTGGGAGCAGCTCAAGACAAAGGAAAAGGACGGCAACAAGAGTGTACTCAGCGGTGTTCCCGATTCCCTTCCAAGCGTAATCAAGGCCTACAGGATTCAGGAGAAAGCCCGTGCCGTGGGATTTGACTGGGAGAAAAAGGAGGACGTGTGGAACAAGGTCGCCGAAGAGTTTTCCGAATTCAAGGAGGCTCTTGGGAAGGGCGGTAAGGAAGCCCAGGAGGAACTCGGCGATTTCCTTTTCTCGGTGATCAACGCCGCAAGACTTTATGATATCAATCCTGATACTGCCCTGGAGGATACCTGTTCCAAGTTCCGCCGCCGTTTCGGATATCTGGAGCAAAATACCATCAAACAGGGCAAATCCCTCAAGGATATGACTTTGGCCCAGATGGACGAGTACTGGGACAAGGCAAAGGAACTTGAAAGAAAGGGGGAACTCTGATGGAAGATTTCAGGGAAAGGACGATTCTCCAGACTGGAGAAGAGGGGATGGCTCTCCTGTCCTCTTCCCGGGTAGCCGTTATCGGGCTTGGCGGAGTTGGGGCCATGGCTGCGGAAATGATAGCCAGGGCCGGAGTGGGGAAGATTATCATCGCCGATTCGGATGTCTATTCCATAACCAACAAGAACCGCCAGATCGCCGCCTTTGACTCCACAATCGGTAGGAAAAAGACAGAAGTCATCCGAGAGAGACTTCTGGACATCAATCCGGATATCCAGATAACCGTCATAGACGAATACCTTACTGGAGAAAACATACCTTCTCTCATTCCTGAGGCTGATTTTGTGATAGATGCGATAGATACCATGTCGCCGAAGATCGCCCTGATCAAATTCTGCATGGACAATAAGATTCCTCTGGTCAGTTCCATGGGGGCAGGGGCCAAGTGGGATGCCACCAAGGTCCGCATCACGGACATAAGCAAGTCTTTCAACTGTCCGCTTGCCTATATGCTGAGGAAACGTCTGAGGAAGGTTGGCATCTCCAAGGGCTTCAAGGCGGTGTTTTCAGAAGAATTGCCTGAAAGGGAAGCAATCGTGCCTTTCGAGGAAAGAAACCACAAGAGCCGCGCCGGCACCATTTCCTATATGCCGGCCGTTTTCGGGTGTGTCTGCGCCCAGGCCGCTGTCAAATCGATTTTGAAGCTTGAGGAATAGTTGCTAAATTTGCAGACTTTGCAAATTTGCACGATTATGCCTATTACGATCAAGGAAGTTACTACGGGAAAACAGTTCAGGCAGTTCTATAAATTCCAGAACCGCCTGTACCGTAAGTGCAGGTATTACGTTCCTACCTTGGACTCGGACCAGAAGCACTCGCTGAAGGATGATCCGGCCCTTCTTTACTGCAAGAGAAAGCTTTTCCTGGCCTATAACGACAAAGGAAAAGTTGTTGGAAGGGTTCAGGGCATAATCAATCCGCGATACAACGATTATTACGGCCTTAAGAGAGTCAGGTTCGGATGGTTTGATTTTGAGGAAGATCCTGCCATCGCCGAGGCACTTATTGATGCTGTCAGGAAGTGGGGAAAGTCTGAGGGGATGACAGAAATCCACGGTCCGCTTGCATATAACACATTGGGACGGCAGGGAATGCTGGTTGAGGGTTTTGACAAGGAACCCCAGATCAACTGTCTCTACAACCACCCTTACTATGTGGACTATATGCAGAAGATGGGATTCGAGAAGGAGTGCGACTGGATTCAGTATGAGATGGATCCAGGCCAGGGATTGCCGGAAAAACTGGGAAGGATTTCCAAACTTCTGATAGAAAGATATGGTCTCCAGGTTCTGAAGATAAGGCAGATCCGGAAGGACAAGGCGCTGAAAGAGAAATTGTTGAATCAGTTTTTCAAGATTTACAACGAGTCTTTCAAGGCTGTCCACAACTTCATTCCGCTGACCAAGGAAGAAGAAACGGAAATGGGGAACCACTACTTCCCGTTCCTGAAAGAAGGTCTTACGTGCATGGTCCTGGACAAAGAGGGCAACCTTGCCGCTTTCGGCGTCAGCATACCATCTCTTTCCAGGGCGTTCAAGAGGGCCAGGGGAAAGCTTTTCCCGATAGGCTGGTTTTTCATCCTGCTGGCTTTCTGGCGCTACAAGAAAGTGGACCTGATGTTGCTGGGATCCGCTCCCGAGTGGCATTCAAAGGGCCTTTCCGCCATCTTCCACACCAAGATGGAAACGAATTACTACAAGATGAAGCTTAAGAGTGCCATAACCAATCCGCAGATAGACAACAACATAGCTGCGATCAAGGTATGGGATAGCTACAAGAAGGAATTTTATATGAGGAGAAGATGCTGGATCCGCAGCATAGATTAATACCGGAAGATTATGAGCGACAACAATACATTGCTGGAAAAAGTAGAAGGTCTCAAGGTCAGGCTTGCTGAAATACAAAAGCAGCTTTCAGACCCTGAGTCAATGGCTGACATGAAAAAATATGTTCAGCTGAACAAAGACTACAAGGAACTTGAACCGATAGTCAAGGCGGGAGAAAAGTACAAGAAGATGCTGGAGGATTATGATTCCGCCAAGGATCTTATTGTCAACGAGAAAGACGAGGAACTCAAAGAAATGGCAAGAGAGGAGATGGCTTCTCTGGAAGAAGCTCTCCCTAAGATGGAGGAGGAGATAAAACTCCTTCTGATCCCGGCTGATCCGGAGGACGGAAAGAACGCCATCATGGAAATCCGCGGAGGAACCGGAGGAGACGAGGCAGCCATCTTTGCGGGAGACCTTTTCCGCATGTATTCCAAGTACATAGAGAAAAAAGGATGGAAGCTGGAGGTTACCAGTCAGACACCGGGAACTGCGGGAGGTTACAAGGAAATCATCTGCACCGTTTCCGGAGATGGTGTATACGGGCTTCTCAAATATGAATCCGGCGTGCACCGCGTCCAGCGTGTGCCTCAGACCGAGACTCAGGGAAGGCTTCACACATCCGCCGCTTCAGTGGTGGTTCTGCCGGAAGCCGGAGAGTTTGACGTGGAGATAAACGAGAAAGACATCCGCAAGGATATTTTCTGTGCATCCGGTCCTGGAGGACAGGGTGTCAACACCACATACTCAGCGATAAGGCTGACTCACATCCCAACCGGAATCGTAGTCCAGTGCCAGGATGAAAGAAATCAGCTGAAGAATCTGGAAAAGGCTATGAACGAGCTTCGTACAAGGCTCTATAATATGGAGTACCAGAAGTATCTGGATAACCTTTCTTCCAAGAGAAAGACTATGGTTTCCACCGGAGACCGCAGTGCCAAGATCCGTACCTACAATTATCCGCAGAGCAGGGTCACCGACCACAGGATTAACTGGTCCACCCATAATCTCCCTGTCTTCATGGATGGAGAAATCCAGGAGGTTATAGACCAGCTTCAGATTGCCGAGAATGCGGAGCGTCTTAAGGAAGCCCAATAATTCTCCCATCCCCCCCCAATGGCAGACCAGGAGTATATCACGATAACTGGCGCACGGGTCAACAACCTGAAAAACATCTCGTTGAAGATTCCGCGCGGCAAATTGTGCGTGATTACCGGAGTCAGTGGAAGCGGCAAGAGCTCCCTGGCCTTCGACACTCTTTATGCCGAGGGGCAGAGAAGGTTTGCCGAGAGCCTTTCTTCCTTTGCCCGCCAGTTCCTGGGCAGGATGTCCAAGCCGGATGTGGACAAGATCGAGGGAATTCCGCCGGCAATCGCCATCCAGCAGCGGACCAATACCCGTAATCCCCGCTCTACAGTCGCCACCAGCACGGAAATCTATGATTATCTCAGGATTCTTTATTCCAAGATAGGCATAACATATTCTCCAATAAGCGGTTGTGTTGTCAAGAAAGAGACTGTTGAGGATGTGCTGTCTTTCATCGATACTCTTGAAAAAGGTTCAGCCGTCTATGTCCTTTCCAGAATAGACACCGAAGAGAAGATGCTCATCGAACGTCTTGTGGACCTGAAGCAGCAAGGCTTTACCAGGCTTCTTTGCGACGGAAAAATGGTGAAGCTGGACCAGTTCCTGAAGGACGGGGCTGAATTTTCCGGAAATCTATATGTTGTGGTATCCCGTTTTCTCCACGACGGGAGCGAGGATTCCTCCGAAACCAGAAGTTCGGTCGAGACAGCCTTTTCTCTTGGCGAGGGAAGGCTGACTATAGGCTATATCGCTGAGAATGAGCTGGTCTTCAGGGATTTTTCAAATCTCTTCGAGGCTGACGGAATGATCTTCGAGGAACCGAACGAGCAGATGTTCTCATTCAACAACCCTCTGGGTGCCTGCCCTGTATGCGGCGGTTTCGGAAGCACTGAGGGGATCGACGAGAGGCTTGTCATTCCCAATACCACACTGAGTGTGTACGAGGACGCTGTGGCTCCGTGGAGGGGAAAACTGATGAGCTGGTATAAGGACAAGCTCATAGAAAACGCATATAGATTTGATTTCCCGATACACCGTCCCTATGCCCAACTGACTCAGAAAGAGAAGGATCTCCTTTGGAACGGCAACCGTTATTTTACAGGAATCAACGATTTCTTCTCCTGGGTGGAGACAAAGAAATACAAGATACAGTTCCGCTACATGCTTTCCAGATATTCGGGAAAGACTGTGTGCCGCGCCTGCGGGGGCAGCCGCCTGAAAAAAGAAGTATCCTGGGTGAAGATAGGGGGCAGGAGCATCGGTGAGCTTATGGAAATGAACGTGAGTTCACTTCTGGGGTTTTTGCGCGGCCTTAAATTGACTGATTATGAAAAGGAGATTGGCGGAAGGGCTCTCAAGGAGATTACCCAGAGGCTGGAATATATAGAAGACGTGGGGCTGGGCTATTTGACCCTGAACCGTCGTTCAAATACCCTAAGCGGCGGAGAGAGCCAGAGGATTAATCTTGTCAGTTCCCTGGGCAGCAGCCTGGTAGGCTCCCTTTACATTCTCGACGAGCCGAGCATCGGACTGCATCCGCGGGATACCCATCGGCTGATCGAAGTTATGAAGAAGCTCCGCGACCTGGGCAACACCATCGTGGTTGTGGAGCACGACAGGGATATAATCAACGCTGCGGACCATCTGATAGACATAGGTCCGCTGGCTGGCAGTTTCGGCGGGGAGGTTATCTATGAGGGGACAGCATCCTCAGGAAAGGGTTTCAGGGGATCCCTTACGCTGGACTATATCTTCAACCGGCGTCAGGTTTATCCCGAGACCAAGCCTCGCCGCTGGTCCAGGAAGATAGTGGTTGAAGGGGCTATGGAGCACAATCTCAAGGATATAACCGTGGAGTTCCCTCTGAACGCCTTTACGGTGGTCAGCGGTGTTTCCGGCAGCGGCAAGTCTTCCCTGGTAGGAGATGTCCTTTATCCTGCCCTATGCCGCCATTTCCAGATCGGAAGCCAGCAGCCTCCGGGAGCATTCCGTTCCCTTGGCGGAGACCTTTCCAAAATTTCCGGTGTTGAATATGTGGACCAGAATCCGATGGGAAAGAGCGGACGCTCCAACCCGGTGACATATTTGAAAATCTATGACGATATCCGCAAGATTTTCTCCGATCAGCCTTATGCCAAACTTAACGGCTACACAAATTCCTTCTTCTCCTTCAATATTGACGGAGGAAGATGTCCCGTATGTCAGGGAGAAGGCTACATAGTTGTCCCGATGCAGTTTATGGCGGATGTGAAGATGGTGTGCGAGGAATGTGGCGGACACCGTTTCAAACAGGATATCCTGGAGGTGCGCTATCACGGAAAGAACATAGACCAGATACTGGACATGAGCGTGGACCAGGCGGTGGAATTCTTCTCAAGCCAGAAGGAACCTGCGGCCGCAAAGGTTGCCAGCGGCCTTGGAGTCCTGCAGAGGGTGGGGCTCGGCTATGTGAAGCTTGGCCAGAGCTGCAGTACCCTCAGCGGGGGTGAAAGCCAGAGGATTATGCTGGCCCAGTTCCTCTCCAGCGAGATGCGGAACAATTCGCAGGGCAAACTTCTTATTTTCGACGAGCCTACCACCGGTCTTCATTTCCACGACGTGAAAAAGCTTCTGGACGCTTTCAACGCACTTGTGGATGCCGGCAATACCATAATAGTCGTTGAACACAATACAGATGTAATCAAGGCTGCCGATTGGATAATAGACCTTGGTCCTGACAGCGGAGACAATGGCGGTCAGGTTGTCTTTACCGGAACTCCGGCCCAGCTTTCCCTGGATCCGAGATGGAAACCTTATCTTCAGTGCTGACTTTTAATTCAATGAGATGGTAAACTTACAGGGAATACCCATAACGGATCTGATACCCCAGCGCCCTCCTATGGTGATGGTGGATAGGGTGTTGCATAGCAGCAGGGAAGATACTGAGACGGTTTTTGAAATCAGGGAAGACAACATACTTCTGGAGGACGGACATCTTACCCTGGCCGGTTTGATAGAAAACATGACCCAATCCTGCGCCTGCAGAATGGGTTGCAACTGTCTTCTTGACGGAACACCGGTAAAGATCGGAGTTGTCGGAGAAATCAAGAACTGCACTTTGGAAAGACTGCCAAAGGTGGGAGAAATCCTTCACACGCACGTATGCATCATGGAGGAGGTTATGCACCTTACGCTGGCAGGAGTGGTCGTGATGGCAGGAGAAGAGACAATCGCCACTTCCAGGCTGAAGATAGCTATCGTGTAATTATTAGTATATTTGCGTAGATTCAACCTATATGTCATGAAAAGGATTCTTTTACTTTCCGCAGCATTGTTCCTTTTGGGCAGTGCCGGCTTTTCCCAGAAAATGAAGATTCGCAGCGAGAAGCCAGAAGACCACGTGCTTTCCATTATGAGTTATAATATCCGCCATGGCAAAGGAATGGACAACAAGGTGGATTTTGCAAGGATAGCCAAGGAAATATCCCTTGTGGGACCGGATGTAGTGGCCCTCCAGGAAGTTGATAAGGAAACAGCCCGTATAGGAGGAGTGGATGCTCTGAAAACTATCGCCAGGTTGTCTGGAGATTATGCGGCTTTTTTCGCTTCGGCGATGGATTATGACGGAGGAAAGTACGGCAATGCCATCCTCACGAAGATTCCGCCGGTTACGTCAACATATTATCCTCTACCAGGGACTGAGGAACCTAGGGTTTTGCTGCTTTTGGAGTTTGAGGATTTCTATCTGGGCAGCATTCATCTGTCTCTGGACCAGGATTCCAGGATAGCCTCTTGCAGGAAACTTGCGCAGATAGCAAAGAAAGGCATCAAGAAAGAAAAGCTGTTCTTCCTGGCAGGAGACTTTAACCTTGAACCTAATTCTATGGAAATGAGAATCCTCGCCGAGGATTTCGCTATCCTGTCAGCATATGAGATCAAGACTTTCCCTTCCGACGAGCCTAACCGTACTCTGGATTACGTCCTTGTCTATAAGGGAGGTGCCGGAAAGTCTTTCCTGAAGAAACTGGAAAAGGGAGAACTTGGCATGGTTTCCTGGGTGCAGCCTGAAAAAACGGCATCTGACCACAGGCCTATATTCACCCTGATCTACAAAGGCGAGAATATCGTTACCGAGAAGTTCTGATAACGTTAGATACTTCACGCATTTTCTTGAGGGCGGAGATTACTTTGTCCAGATGGGAGTTTCCACCGACGGAAAGCTCCATCTCGGCTACGAACTCCAGTTTTGCCTTTTGCCTTTCCGTTATCCTGAACGCACGTATGCTGGCTCCGCAGGCTGCCACGCATTCCATTATGGCGTTGGACATCGAAGCGTCTCCGATTCCGATGACTTTCAGGCCTGTCTGGAACTGGGAGGATGTGGATGTCTGTCTCCATCTGACCTTCTGGATACGATAAGGATACTGGCTTATGAGCCTTGCCGCGTTAGGACAGGAAATCCTGTGGATGCTGATTCCTCCAGAGGCCGTGACGAATCCGAACACATCGTCTCCGAAGATAGGGTTGCAGCAGCGTGCCATCTTGAAACTTATGTTGTCCAGCTTGTCGCTGATGACAAGATAATCCGAGCGGCCCCGGGTGCTCTTTTCCAGCATCTTGGCCGGCTGTTTCTCTTCTTTTTCCTCCTTTTGCGGGGTTTCTCCGCTAAGGAAGTCCTTTACATCCTGAAGGCTGATAGACTGGTCATTTATCGCGATGAGGAAGTCCCCGATGGACTTCATCTTGTAGTGCTTGGTAAGGTTCGTCAGGACTTCGTCTGTGAGCTCAATCTTCCAGTTCTTCATCCTGCGTTCCAGGGTTTCCCTGCCAAGTCGGCTCATCTTGCCTTCTTCTTCCTTTAGCTTGCTCTTTATGTGGCTCCTGGCCTTGGAGGAGATGACAATGTTCAGCCAGTCACGGGACGGTTTCTGGTCTTTACGGCTCATAATCTCCACCACATCACCGGTATGGAGTTCTTCCCTGATGGACTTGACCTTCCCGTTGACCTTTGCGCCGCTGCAGCTCATTCCCAGATTGGAGTGTATCGCAAAGGCGAAGTCCAGCACACAGGCTCCTCTCGGGAGCTGCTTGATGTCTCCGTTAGGGGTGAAGACAAATATCTCGTTCAGGTCTTTTATCAGGGAACTATCGCTGAACAGACCGGGGGTTTCCAACGCTTTCTTGACGTCGCCCAGCCATTCGTCCAGTCCCTTGACGGACTTGATACCCTTGTAACTCCAATGGGAGGCGTGACCGTTTTCCGCCATTTCATCCATGCGGACTGTACGTATCTGTACCTCTACACGGGCACCATCCTTGTTTTCCACAGTTGTGTGAAGGCTCTCGTATCCGTTCTCCTTAGGCTTTGATATCCAATCTCTAAGACGTGAGACGTCCGGCTTGTATTCCTGAGTCACCAGAGAGTAGACCTGCCAGCAGGCTTCCTTCTCCTTTTCCAGGGGGACATTCAGTATGAACCTTATGGCGAACACGTCGCTGACACCCTCGAACGGTACATCCTGCCGCTGCATCTTCTGCCAGATAGACCAGGCGGTTTTCGTCCTGACCTTAAGGGTGTAATCAATGCCGGCTTCCTTGAGTTTCTTCTCCAGAGGCTGGAGGAATTCCGCTACCAGAGCCTCCCTGTCTTTCCGGGTTGCCAGAAGCTTGTTTGATATGGCCCGGAAATGCTCGGGATCGGAGTATCTGAAGTAGAGGTTCTCCATTTCTCCCTTGATCTTGTACAGACCCAGCTGATGGGCCAGCGGGATGTAAAGCATCTGGGTTTCCGTAAGTTTGCGCATCTGGCTGGACTTTGGGAAAAAACCAAGGTTGCGCATAATCTCCAGACGGTCCGCGATCTTGATGAGGGTCACCCTCGGGTCCTTGGAGTAGGAAACGATCATCTTGCGGTAGTTTTCTGCCTGGAGGCGGGTTTCCTTTGGAGTTATCCTGGAGATGTTGTTAAGACCTTCCACCATATTCATGATGTCAGCCGGGAATTCCTTGCGGAGCCTTTCCTGAAGGGCTTCATTGCCCCTTGAGGCCTCGTGCAGGTAAACGGCGCAGACGGCATCATCCCTGAGGCCGATCTCATCAGATACTATCTTGGCCACATTCTCAGGATGTTCCATGAAAGGACGGTGGTTTTCCCTTTCCTTTCCTTCCAAAGCTTCCCGGGCTATGGCATAACTCTTTTCTACAAGTGCGCTGTTCATCTCATTTTCCTCTTTTTGCCAGGAGTTCCTTCAGGGCATTCATCTCGTCGCGGAATCTGGCGGCACTTATGAAGTCCAGTTCCTTAGCAGCGTTTTCCATTTTTATCCTTGAACTGTCAATGCTTTTCCTCAGGTCTGAGTCAGACATCGACGAAAGAACAGGATCGTTTGCAACACTCTCCGCATCAGGCACATCGAATCTTGAAGCAATCTCTGCCAAAGTTCTGTCGCGACCCAGTACATTCCTTTCCACCTTTTCAATCTGGGTAGGGGTGATGTTGTGGGCTTTGTTGTAGTCCTGCTGCTTCTTTCTTCGGCGGTTGGTCTCGTCAATTGTTTCCATCATGCTGCGGGTTATGGTATCTGCATACATTATGACGCAGCCATTGAGGTTACGGGCGGCGCGTCCCGCCGTCTGGGTAAGGGCGGTGGTGCTCCTGAGGAATCCCTCCTTGTCCGCATCCAGTATGGCCACCAGGGAAACCTGCGGCAGGTCAAGACCTTCCCTGAGGAGGTTCACTCCAATCAGCACGTCGAACAGTCCCTTCTGGAAATCTTCGATTATCTGGATCCTTTCCATAGTATCCACGTCGGAATGGATGTAGCTGCATCTTACCCCGTTACCTGACAAATACTTGTAAAGGTCTTCCGCCATTTTCTTGGTAAGTGTGGTGACCAGTATCCTCTCGTCCTTTTCTGCCCGGAGGGCAATCTCCTCCATCAGGTCGTCTATCTGGTTCTTTGTAGGCCTTACAATTACCGGAGGGTCAAGAAGACCAGTAGGCCTTACTAGTTGCTCCGCGATAAGTCCCTGGCTTTCTTCAAGTTCAAAGTCTGCCGGAGTGGCGCTCACATAAACGGTCTGATTGGTAAGGGCCTGGAATTCCTCAAACCTGAGCGGTCGGTTGTCGGCAGCGGCAGGAAGACGGAATCCATACTCTATCAGAGTCTGTTTCCTGGAGCGGTCTCCTCCGCTCATCGCCCTTATCTGCGGTATGGTCACGTGGCTCTCGTCTATGAAAGTTATGTAGTCTTTCGGGAAATAGTCCAGCAGGCAGAAAGGCCTTGTTCCAGCCGGCCTTCCGTCAAAGTACCTGGAGTAGTTCTCGATTCCGGGGCACCATCCCAGTTCCTTTATCATCTCGAGGTCGTATTCCACCCTCTGCTTCAGGCGGTTGGCTTCGTGATTCTTTCCAATATCCATAAAGTATCCGTACCTGAGAACCAAGTCATCCTGTATCTGTTTTACAGCCAGAGCCATCCTTTCCTTGGTCGTGGAGAATATGTTTGCAGGATATATTGAAATCTCATCGCGATACTCCTTGGTTGTTCCGCTGACTGGATCGAATATCTCAATCTCCTCCACGGTGTTCCCGAAGAAAACGATCCTTGCTCCCTCTTCTCCGTATGCCAGGTAAATGTCCACGCTGTCTCCGTTCACCCTGAAAGTTCCACGTTTGAACTCCACGTCGCTTCTGGAGTACATGCTGTCCACCAACTTATAAAGGAAAGAATTCCTGGCTATGGCATCACCCACCTTCACGGTTATCGTATTGGCGTGGAAATCCGCCGGATTGCCTATGCCGTAAAGGCAAGATACGGAGGATATTACAATTACATCCCTTCTTCCCGAAAGCAGCGCCGCCGATGCCGCAATCCTGAGTTTGTCTATCTCATCGTTGATACTGAGGTCTTTTTCGATGTAAGTGTCTGTGGTAGGGATATAAGCCTCCGGCTGGTAATAGTCGTAGTAGGATACGAAATACTCCACCGCGTTCTCCGGAAAGAATGCCTTGAACTCTCCGTACAGCTGTGCGGCCAGAGTCTTGTTGTGGCTGAGTATCAGAGCAGGACGCCCAAGCCTCGCTATGGCGTTTGCCATGGTGAATGTCTTGCCGCTTCCCGTTACTCCGAGCAGCGTAACGGCTTTCTCCCCATCCTCGACAGCCCGTACAATGGCGTCAATGGCTTCCGGCTGGTCTCCCGTTGGCTTGTATCTTGAATCTAACTTGAAATCCATCTCTATTATCTTTCTACTCTGACATACCTGCGATATTGCACACCGCCTTGAATATATACTTGCATCTTTCGGTCAGGGCATTGAAGTTTATAATCCCGATATCATCTGAAGTCTTGTTGGTGTATTTATGCACTCCGCTGGTTATCACGATGGCCGGTATACCTGCATCCCGGAAGGAAACCTGGTCTCCCATCTCATATAGCATATCGTGGACTTTCTTGTTACCGTAACAGGTGAAATCCAGCACTATAGGCTTATCTTCACTGTTGGCTTCCAAAAAGCATTTCTTGACAGATTCATCTGCATTGTCCATACCAAGGAACAACAGATAGTTCTTAGGCAGCAGTCCTCCCGTCTCCGCTTCTTTCGGCGGGGCAAGTGTCGTCCCGATCTGGTCCAGGTTTATCATCAGCGATATGGAAGATTTGTCTGCTGTCTGTTCCGAGAGGAATCTTGAACTTCCCAGACACTCCAGCTGCTTTGCGTCAAAGGCCACCAGGCAGATATTGCACTTCGGATGCTTTCCTTCCGAAGCAAGTGCAGCCAGTGCCTTTCCCACCTCAATCAGGGCCGCAACTCCAGAGGCATTGTTGTCCGCTCCGGGATAAATCCTTCCACCCAGAACTCCCAGGCCGTCATAATGTGCGCCAATTACCAGTGTCTTAGGCGATGCTACTGAAGAATCTGCCGGAATAATTCCTATTACATTGATTCCCAGTGCTCTTTCATTTCCTTTCCAGTACCAGAAACCATACAGGTATGACTCTCCCCTCATTCCCACTCCCGCGTCGAAGAAAGCATCTGTTATTACATTCAGGCTTCTTTTAATTTCTTCCGTTCCGCTTTCCCTTCCCTTGAGAAAAGGATCCGTCAAAGAAGTCATGGTATTCTTCAGACTCTGCTTTGAAATCAGTTTCCGGGCTTTTGATACGGAATTATTTTCCTGAGCGGACAAATTGCCCGTCAGCAGGAGAATGAATCCAGCAATAAACATAAGCCTGAAAAACATATTTCTTGACACAGATTGCATATTTGACAAAGTTAGGACTTTTTTCCGCGATTAGCATTATCTTTGTATGGATGTCATTATGATGAAAAGAAGTTTTGCTATAGGTCTTGTTCTTTGGTTGCTTGCTTGCCTGGCGCCAGTCCGTGGCTTTGCGCAGTATGACATAGACCAGTTCTTCTTGAGGGGTAGGCAGCTTCTGATTGACGGAAAGTATTCTTCGGCGATAGACAATTTCAACACGCTGGTCAGGATAGACTCCACGCTTTATGACGCATACTTTTTCAGGGGCATTGCTAAGTACAACCTTGGAGATTTCATAGGTGCGGAGCGGGATTTTGACAAATCGCTGAGCCTGAATCCACTGTATACTCCGGCATATCATTACAGGGCTATTACCCTCAGCCGTACGGGAAAGTACGAGGCGGCGCTCAAAGACCTTGAAGAAGCCGTGGACCTGAGGCCGAGCTACACGGGCCTTTATTTCAGCAGGGGAGTGACATATTTCCTTTCCCAGCAGTTCGAGAAGGCAGTGGAAGACTTCAACAAGTTCATCCGTCAGGACGGAAAGGAGCCGGACGCCTATCTGAACAGAGGCGCGGCATATACTTTCCTCGGCGACACTCTCAAGGCGCTGGATGATTACAATAAGGCTATTAGTTTGAATATCAGCGATCCCGAAGGTTATATCAGAAGATCGAGGATTTATTTCATGCAGGGAAGCGACTCTCTTGCGCTTAAAGACCTTGATCATGCTATAAGGCTGGATACGGCAAATACCTTCGCTTACTTTAACCGTGCGATAATTCTGTATGAGAAGAAAGATATCAACGGTGCGCTGGACGATTTGAACAAGGTTCTCCTTTATGAACCGGGCAATGCGCTCACTCTTTACAACAGGGCATTGATACGCTCTCAGATAGGGGATTTTGACAATGCTCTGGATGATTACGACAGGGTGATTGCCGTAAATCCCCAGAATGTGCTGGCTTATTTCAACCGTGCGGCGGTTTTCCTGCAGATGAACCGTTTCAGAGATGCGATGGACGATTACTCCCAGTGCATAAACCTCTATCCGGACTTTGCAAAGGCTTATATGAACAGGGCTTATGCGAAGGCCAGGCTTGGACAGTATAACTCTGCCAGAAGGGATGAGGAGATCGCAAAGGAAAAGGTCAAGGAATACCGCTACAAGACAAGGGATAGCGTTTCAGCCCAGATATTTGCAGACACTACAAAGAGATTCGACCAGATGATATCCCTAGAATCCGACTTTGCAAAGCGTGACTTTTCCAACAACGAACTCCTTCAGTACAGGGATGTCGATATCCAGCTAAAGCCGCTGTTCAAGTTCAACCTGGCCGAAAAACGTCCGGAAAGGATGGCTATGGACGGCAAATATGAGTCCATTAAGATGGAGAACTTCATAGAGGATCTTCCGGTTGCCTCGAACCTTGAGGCGGTAAGGCACTCTTATGATTCCCAGGAACTTGACCGCGGCCAGAAACGGCAGCGGGATTCCCTTAGCAAGGTAATATCCAGGATGGTTGAAAGGGATGAGGCCATAGACGCTTTGGTTTATTTCTCCAGGGCTCTTGCAAATGACTCCCAGAACCGCTACAACGAGGCTCTCGGAGATTATGACAAGGCGGTGAACCTTCAGCCGGAGAATCCGTTCTTCTACATAAACCGGGGGGCACTGCAGGCAGAGATGATAGACTTCATTTCGTCCATGGAGCAGAACGTCCAGGTCCTCTCGCTGGATAATTCCCGAACAGCAAGGGCCAGGGTCAACGAGAACCGCTCAACCTATGACTATACGGCTGCCATCCACGATATGAAGAAAGCTGTGGCCCTTATGCCTGAATTCCCATATTCCTATTACAATCTGGGAAACCTGTACACCTTGTCTTCAGACCTTCCGGAAGCCATACTCCAATACACCAAGGCTATTCAGCTCTATCCTAATCTGTCTGAGGCTTATTACAATAGGGGACTTGTCCTTATTTATCTGAAAGACAGTGAAAAAGGATGCCTGGATATGAGTAAGGCAGGGGAGTTGGGCGTAGAGGAAGCCTACAGCGTTATCAGCAAGTATTGCATCAAGAAGCAGTAGTCTATTTCTTAATCACGGCAGAATCCACCACATTTCCCTCTCTGTCCAGCAGGGTTAGGGTTATGGAATGCTTGTCGACCTCCATGAGCATGGCTCCGATTGTCCTGCCGCCTTCCGTCCAGCGTTTTGCTATTATGTCCTGATTGTGGGTGAGTTCTCCCATCTCCATTCCTCTTTCATTGTCTGAAGACGGAGTCTGGATATACAGTGTCGGGAGATTCTGGCTTCTGACATAGATGTGGTTGTTGGCACCGAGTGCCAGATCCACTCCGCATTCTTCAAACAGGTCTTTCCAGCGCCTGTACTGGCTGGTCTTGCCGTTTTCACCGAAGAACCACTGATAATGTTCGCACACAATCTTGAATTTGGCATCACTCTCTTTGAGGACTTTGCGGGCCCACTCCTGGGCTTTGGCAAGACCGGTGCTGTCTCTCATGCTTTCGCTGTTGAGCATCACGAACAGGGTGTTGCCGTAAGTGAAGTGATAGCATACTCCTTCTTCTCCCTCATATCCGTTGAGAGGGTTGGCCGTGGCGTTCTTGAAGTACTGGTTGGTCAGCTGGTATTTCCTGGACATGTTGTCGTGGTTGCCGTTCAGCCCCGCCCACATATAGCTTCTGAAAGCATCCTGGCTGTACATCTCTTTCCAGAAAGACCAGCTCCCGCCCCAGGCGCACACATCTCCAAGATGAAGCACCCAGTCGAATCCGCGTTTGTTTTTGCCTTCGGCATAGGAGTTCACGGTCTTTACCATATTCATCGCTGAGACCAACCTCTTTGGCAGCGGAGGGTAACTATGGTAGTCGGAGATTATGCAGGCGCTCCATTCCTTCCTACCGGCAGTGGTGAAGGTGCTGGTTGTGGAGGATACATAGCGCTGTATCTGGTAATCATCCTTATAGACACCTACGATCCAGTAGTCGTACCGGGTATCGGGCTTGAGGTTCTTGAAAGAACAGCTGAATTTGTGGAAGACGGCATCTTCGTAGAAATTCTCCCCGTTGGCCTTCTTGGAATAGATGCTGTCGTAAACAGTGCAGAGCGTCAGTTCTGACGGAAGAAGCCTGTAGCCACCGGCCGAGCGCTTCTTGCGGCTGGAAACCAGATAAACATAACATTCGGAGATGTTTCTGTCTGCGGCGAAGCTCACGTTCATCTGTGTGGAACAATCCTCTCCAGGACAGGTGTTTACACTGAAAATGTATTGTCCTGAAGTATCTATCGGGATATTGAAGGTTTCTTTGTCTGCCCTGTGCTGTGAATAAGAGACATTTTCCACCAAGAGTGTGGCGCTCAGGCAGAGAACAGCAAGTATGAATAATCTTTTCATTTGTCTGGTGGTTTTCTTTGTCAAAGATAATTCAAATAGTTTTGCTAAATTGCAGAAATTATTGGAATCGATATGAAAGCAACAAAAATCATTGCATGCGCAGCCCTTTGTCTTGCCGTCTGCGCAATTTCCTGCAAAAACAACGGAAAGACCGCCCAAGGACCTGATAAACATGTAGCCAAGTATGTCAAGCAGAGGGTGGAGCAAATGATGAAGACTGAACATATAGGCCTGAAAGAAAGGCCTCTTTTCTATACGGACACCTTGCTCGGCCTGTATAGGGAGATAGATTGTCTGAAACACATAGCCAATGACGTGTATATGGACTTCCAGTGGAGCGGAAAAGTCTTTGACGTGTGCAGTCCGGACGAAAGGAGCCTTTCCATTGAACAGATAAGGATGAAATCCGACACCCAGGCGGAGGCTGACCTTTTCTACGAGGATCCTCCTTGCTACGAATTCAGATACACTTTGCTTCTTGAATTCAAAGGTGATGACTGGTACATAAATGACGTTATCTGGAAAAGTGCCACCCCAACCAGGGAGACAGAAGAAGCCCGCAAATACATAGCCGGCCAGATCAAGCATTTCCAGGAACTTGACGGCAGCGGCATAGACAAATTGCTGGAGGAGGTAGAGATCTTTGTCCCGACATATGACAAAGGCACCATATTCAGTGAAAACCCGGAAGAGGTCGGCATCTATCTCGATAACATCTCTAATCTTCAGAAGATGCTCAAGAAGAACCCGAAATACAAGGCTTCTTATGACGAGTGGTTCTCATCTTATATGGAAAGAGTCAGGAAAGAGGCTTCAGAACACGGAATAGAAATACAGTAATCATTATCGCGATATGACCATTAATAAAGCTTTGTTTGCTTCAATACTGCTGCTGGTTGCCCCGGTTTCATATTCACAGAAGACAAGCACGGTGGTGGACAGGTTCAATTACGCCGGACCTTACAAGGTATCTTCTCCACTGTTCGAGACCAAGGATGCCAAAGGAAAGGCTTTCGATGCCAAGAGCCTTATGGACGCCGCTCCGCTTAAAGGCAGGCAGACATCAGAAGTCCCTGCGGGTGCAGTCCCTGCCTGTGAAGGCAAGAGCGTAGGGGTGTTCTCCTTCTTTATCAACGACCTGAATTTCAAAAAGGTGGATGTGGAGATAAAGGGAGCCGGGAACTACAAGGCATACCTGGACGGCAAGGAAAGCCCGCTAAAGGGGCTCAAACTGGATCCGAGGCGGCACCGCATAGACATCAAGGTTCTCGGCGACGGAGAGGGCAAGGATTCCCTTTTCGTAACTCTCAAATCAGACAGCGAGATTGCCTGGAGTCTTTCTCCGAAGCATTTCTTCGGGATGGACGAGGTCCTTTACGGCGAGAAGATGGGGAATGCAAGCATTTCCGAAAATGGTCAGTTTATAATCGTAAACACTTCAGATACAGACCGCAAGGCCAAGAGCACCCGCAAGACTCAGCTTAAAGAAGTCGCAACCGGGAAAGTCCTCAGGGAAAAGGGCGGCATCTTCTGGCTCAACGGCGGAAACGAGTACGCCTGGTATGAGACTGTGGACGGTAACCGCAAGCTCTGGAAAGCCACTCCGGGCGGAGCTGACGAACTGGTCGCCGAGAACCTGCCAAAGGGAAACATATTCCTCGTTCCTAACATGAAGTTCATGATTATCGCCGAGGAATCAGAAGGCCCTAAGGAAGACGAGAACGTTTACCAGATTCTGGATCCTGATGACAGGCAGCCGGGCTGGAGAGACCGCACCTACATGAGCTATTACGACCTTGAAACAGGCAGTCTCAGAAGACTCTCTTTCGGCAGCAAATCTGTCTATCCTATGGATATTTCAGATGATTCCAGATATATGCTTGTGGGAATAAGGAACCTTCAGGTTCAGAAGAGGCCGTCCCACAGCACAGATGTCTGCATCGTTGACCTTGAGACCTGGGCTGTAGACACAATTATCAAAGGCGACGGTTTCCTTTCCAGGGCGATGTTCTCGCCAGATGCCAAGAGCCTTCTGGTTCTGGGTTCTCCGGAGACCTTCGGCGGCATCGGCAACATGACCCCTGGCCAGACTCCGAACATGTACGATATCCAGATGTACATATTTGACATAGCCAGCCGCAGTGCAAGATGCCTTACCAGGAACTTTGACCCTTCAATAGACGGGGTGGTGTGGAACCGCAATGACGGAAAGATCTATGCCGGAGTTACAGAAGGCGAATTCAAGACTCTGTACACTTTTGACCCGAAGACGGGCAAAAGCCGCAAACTGAGCCAGATGCCTGAGGTCGTGACTTCCTGGAACCTGCCTGAAAACGGCCAGACGATGTGCTATGTGGGTGGCGGAGCGTCATCTCCATCAAAACTTTACATCAAGGACGTAAAGAAAGACAAGGACTATCTGCTGGAAGATGTTTCCGCAGACAAATATGAAGACGTGATAATGGGCGAGTGCAAGGCCTGGAGCTTCACCAACCGCCTCGGCGACGAGATTCAGGGAAGGTTCTATCTTCCTCCCGGATTCGATCCTGAGAAGAAGTATCCGATGATTGTCAACTACTATGGTGGCTGCACTCCTACAACCCGCTCTCTTGAAAGCCGTTACCCTCAGCAGTACTATGCTTCTCTGGGCTATGTCGTTTATGTGATCCAGCCAAGCGGGGCCATAGGTTTCGGCCAGAAGTTCTCCGCCCGCCATGTGGAGACCTGGGGCGATTATGTGGCTGACGATATAATTGAGGGCGTGAAGAAGTTCTGCGATGCCCATCCGTTTGTTCTCCGCGACAAGATCGGATGCATCGGAGCAAGCTACGGCGGATTCATGACACAATACTTGCAGACCAAGACAGACATCTTCGCCTGTGCCGTTTCCCATGCCGGAATAAGCAACATTGCAAGTTACTGGGGAGAAGGCTATTGGGGATATTCCTACGGCCACGTGGCCAGCGCCGAGAGCTATCCGTGGAACAATCCGGACATGTACACAAAGCATTCTCCGCTTTTCAACGCGGACAAGATCCACACTCCGCTGCTTCTGCTTCACGGTTCTGCAGACACCAACGTGCCTCACATCGAGAGTATCCAGATGTTCACCGCCCTGAAGATTCTGGGCAGGGAAGTCGCCTTCGTGGAAGTGAAGGGAGAAAACCACTGGATTCTGGAATACGGCAAGAGAATCAAGTGGAGCAACACCATTATGGCTTGGTTCCAGAAGTATCTGAAAGACGATCCTTCCTGGTGGGATAGCCTTTATCCTGAGAAAAACCTATAGGAAATGAAGATTTTTTGCCAGGAATGCGGAGCTGCAAATGATCCGGGTAGCAAGGAGTGCAGGATTTGCCATGCCTCCCTGCCCCGCAATGACTCCAAGCCGGACTATGGGAAGTTCAACTTTGAAGCTTCTCCCGCTCCGGTAAAGGAGATACAGCCTCCAATATATTTACTTTGGAGTCTTGCGCTTACGTTTTGCTGCTGCTCTCCGCTTGCTATCCTGGCGATAATCTTCGGTCTCCAGTCCCACCTTGCATTCAAGAACAAGGATTATGAAAGAGCTGAGCGCAAATCGGAGTCAACCCGTATTGTTTTGATTTGGAGCACTGTCCTGGGATTTGTCATGTGGATTGTCTTATTCGTGTCGGGAGTATTTGATTAAGCAGATGGAGAGTCGGTTCAACAAAACAGAAAGATGGGGGATGTGGCTTTTCGGACTGTTCATCGCCGGATGGCTGGGTCTTGCAGCTTATCTTTCACTTATTGGAGACACGAAGGTTTCCTTGAGGGAAAATGATTTAAGACGCATCCTTAACAGCGAGATCTATTCCTCGCAAGAGAATATACATCTACCGGAATCTGTGGATAAGGTCAGAATCGAGAGTGTCGATTCCATCTCTGCAGACGGCTATTTGCACTACCAGTTCTCCTTCCGTGTAAAAAGCAAGGAAAACGGCAAAAGCTGGCATAGGGGAACAGTCGCCGAGAAAAATCTTGTTTTCAAGGATTTGACCTATACTATGGCCGAGTGATCAGCCCTTCTTAGGGAGTTTCCCGTTCTTCTTGTCCTTGCGCAGGATTTTCATGAATTCCTCAGCTGCAATCGCTTTTCTGAGAATGCCTATCACGATAATGTTGAGAATCACGCAGATTATCGGGAATATGGTTGAAACCGGGAACCTGACAACCTTGATATCCGAGAACCACAAAAGCCAGACTATCCACACCTGATAAGCCAGAAGGATGATTGAACTGTAGACGCAGAGTCTGATCTGGATTTTCTTGTGGTGGATAAGGAACAGGTTTACCAGAGAAATCCCGAACGCCACTATTGTCAGCACCAGGAATGGAGGATAGGCCCTGTAGATTTCGCCGAACAGCATTATTGCAAGCAGAACTGCTGTAGCCAGTATCAGTGTCAGGTAATTTATCTTTTTCATCGAGGCAAATTTATAATTTTTTACTAATTTTGAGAAAATTATAATGCTAACCATATGAAAACTTCAAAATCAAAAAAGATTGCGGCTTCCGAGTTGCTTCTTAACGCCGACGGTTCCATATATCATCTTAATCTCCGTCCTGAAGAACTTGCTGATACGGTGATCCTTGTAGGGGATCCTGGCCGAGTTGCCATGATAGCCAAGCACATGACCGCCATAGAGTTTACCAAGCAGAGCCGCGAGTTCGTATCCACGACCGGACTTTATAAAGGCAAGAGGATAACCGTTCTTTCCACCGGTATCGGAACGGATAACATAGACATCGTTATGAACGAGCTGGATGCCGTTGCTAACATCGATTTCAATACCCGCAAGATCAAGGAGCAGAAGCGCAGCCTCACCCTTGTAAGGATCGGAACCAGCGGTGCCCTCCAGCCTGAGATTCCTCTGGGATCTTTTGTTCTGAGCCACTATTCCATTGGTTGCGATGGACTTGTAAACTGGTATGCCAACCGCGACAGTGTCACCGACAAGGAAATCGAAAACGCCCTTGTTGAGCATATGGGCTGGGACCCGAACCTTCCGAGACCTTACATCGTAAGAAACTCCGAGAGGCTCATCAAGGCTTTCCAGAGAAAAACCGTAAAGGGAATGACCATTTCCGCTCCTGGTTTCTTCGGTCCTCAAGGTCGTGTCCTGCGTCTTGGCCTGGCGATGCCAAAGATGAACGCCAAGTTCGAGAGCTTTGCGGCAAAGGGCTATAAAGTAACTAATTACGAGATGGAAGGCAGCGCCATCGCCGGCCTTGCAAAGGAGATGGGCCATGAGGCAATCACCGTTTGCTGCATCATCGCAAACAGATATGCAAAGGAGGCCATCACAGACTACCATCCTTACATCGAAAAGCTGATAAAGATGGTTCTCGACACTCTTGTGAAACTTAAATAAGACAACGAATCATACTAGACATAACCATTATGGTAGATTTTAACAATCTTGAGGTTGCATTCTCATCCAAGAGCAAGTCTGAACTGAAGAATGCGCTGTTGCTTTTCAATACAATCAAGAGGCCCGGAATGGTAAAGTTCCTCAAAGGCGCCTCAAATTTGGCCCTGAAGATAGGTTTCCCTATCGGTTGGGCTGTAAAACCAACTCTTTACAAGCAGTTTGTAGGCGGTGAGACTCTGGAAGACTGCAAGAAGACCATCGATCATCTGAAGAGTTTCAACGTAAAGTCCACTCTAGACTTTTCTGCCGAAGGCAAGCAGACTCCTGAAGGCATCCAGTACACCTTCGAGGAGACAATGCGTTCCATAGACTTTGCAAAGGGCAACCCTTCTCTTGCATACGCCGTTTTCAAGCCAAGCACTATCATCACCGATGAACTTCTTGCCAAGGCTTCCGAGAAGAGAGAGCCTCTGACCGCTGAGGAGGAGAAGGAATTCAAGGCTTACCAGGAGAGATTTGCCGCATTCTGCAAGAGGGCCTATGACAACGATGTAAGGCTCATCATCGATGCGGAGGATTACTGCTTCCAGGATGCCATCGACGCCCAGACAGACGAGATGATGAGGCTCTACAACAAGAAGAGGGC